>DASWBF010000393.1:0-4506 GCA_036390735.1 Mycobacterium sp.
GCTGGTTCAGGAAAACCTTTGCAACGAAGCATTTTCGGTGGAGCACGTCAACGGCGCCGACACCGTCAGGCAGGTGCTGGGTGATGTTCCGGTCAGCGAGTACGCCCAGCGCTGCGGCGTCGACGAGGAGCTGCTGCGTGCCGCGACGCGGCGGCTCGCGCGGGCGGACAGCGTCGCGGTGTTCGAGGATCTCGGCATCCAGCAGGCACCCAACAGCACGCTGTGCTCGTACCTGAACAAGCTGCTGTGGATCCTGACCGGAAGCTTCGCCAAACAGGGCGGGCAACACCTGCACTCGTCGTTCGCCCCGCTGTTCAGCAGCAGCGGGGTCGGACGCACGCCCGTCACCGGCGCCCCGGTGATCGCCGGGCTGGTGCCGTCCAACGTTGTGCCCGAAGAGATCCTGACCGATCACCCGGACCGCTTCCGCGCGATGATCGTCGAGAGCAGCAATCCCGCTCACTCGGTGGCGGACTCCGCGTTGGTCAAGGCCGCGTTGGAATCTTTGGAACTGCTGGTGGTCATCGACGTCACGATGACCGAGACCGCTCGGCTGGCCCACTACGTTCTGCCGGCGGCTACACAGTTCGAGAAGCCCGAAGCGACGTTCTTCAATCTCGAGTTCCCGCACAACACCTTTCACTTGCGCCACCCGATCCTCGAGCCACTTCCGGGCACGCTGCCCGAGCCCGAGATCTGGGCCCGGCTGATCCGCGAACTCGGCGTTGTCGACGACGCCGAACTTCAACCTCTCCGCAGGGCCGCGACCGACGGGCTCGACGCGTTCGCCGAGGCGTTCGCGGCGGGCGTCAGCGCCAATCCGATGTGGAACAAGGTGCTTCCGTTCGTGTTGTACGAGACGCTGGGCCCGGCATTGCCCGACGGCCTCGCAGGTGCGGCAGCGTTGTGGGGGCTCGCCCAGAAGACGGCGTTCACGTATCCGGACGCGGTTCGCCGGGCCGGGCACGCCGACGGCAACGCGCTGTTCGAGGCTGTTCTTCAGAGCCGCTCCGGGGTGGTGTTCACCGTCCACGAATACGAAGACGACTTCGCCCTCATCACGCACGACGATCACAAGATCGCCCTGGACATGCCCGAAATGCTCGACGAGATACGTGCTTTGACCGATGCCCGCCCAGGGGCGACCACGCCTGAGTTCCCGATCGTGCTGTCGGCCGGCGAGCGGCGCGCCTACACCGCCAACGACATCTTCCGCGACCCGTCGTGGCGCAAACGCGACGCCGACGGGGCGCTGCGGGTGAGCGTCGAGGACGCGCAGGCGCTCGGTCTCGTCGACGGGGGCCGCGCGCGGATCTCCACGGCCGCGGGTAGCGCCGAGGCAAGCGTCGAAATCAGCGAAGCCATGCTGGCCGGGCACGCGTCGCTGCCCAACGGGTTCGGTCTCGACTTCACCGACGAGGACGGCCAGACCCGGATCCCCGGTGTCGCGCCCAACGCGCTCACGTCCACCGAATGGCGCGACGCATACGCGGGCACGCCGTGGCACAAACACGTCCCCGCCAGGATCGAACCCGTAGCTCGCTAGCCGTTCTGCGTCAAGAAGTTTCGCAGCAGCGCGGTGACCGTCTCGGGCTGCTCGAGCGTGCTGGTGTGCCCGCAGGCGGGGATCTGCTCGAGGTGCGCACCGGGAATCCGCTCCGCGATGAGTTGCGACTTGTGAGGCGGGGTCGCCACGTCGTCGGCGCCGACGATGACGAGCGTCGGCGCCTTGATGCGGTCAATGTCGTCGATCGGGAGTCGGTTGGCGACGCCCATGACGGCCTTGCTGACGCCGGAGCGGCGACTGCGCGTCAGCCGTCGTTCCCACTCGGCGATGACGGGGCGTCCGGCCGGATCAGACAGAAACGTGGGTCCGAACATGATGGGCAGCACCTGTTTTCGCAGCGGCGGGATGCCCGTGACCCGGTAGATGCCGCCAAGCAGCTTGTACCGCTTGACCTTGTCGGGATCTTCGGGGCCGGCGCTGGTGTCGAGGAGGCTGAGGGTGCGGATAAGTTCCGGACGCCTGGCGGCGATCCGCTGACCGATGAAGCCTCCCATGGACAGGCCGACATAGTGCACGGGCGCGACGCCAAGATGCTCGATAAGGGCGACGGCGTCGGCGGCCAGCGTGTCCATGTCGTAGCCGTCCTTGGTCGCGGCGCTGTCGCCCTGCCCGCGCCAATCGATTGTGACGCAACGGTAGTCGTTCTGCAGCGCGGCGATTTGCGGATGAAACATCCAGCCGCTGAACAACAGTCCGTGTCCGAAGAAGATCGTCGGCGTATCGGGCCGGGCGGGCGGCGGCTGAATGTCCGTGTAATGAATGGTCGCGCCGTCGCGGGTGAACGTGGGCATCAGGCGAGCGCGGCCTTGGCTCGAGCGAGGTCATCCGCCGCCAGCACCAGCCGGGTGTTGGTCGCAAGGTACGCGGTGGTGAGGTTGACATCGGCATCGCCGAGCTTGCGGGCGACCTCACCGAGTGCGCCGGGCCGGTCCTCGATGGTCAGGACGATCACCTCCTCCTCGGAGGCGATCTTGATTCCGGCGCGTTGCAACGCCTCGAACACGGGCGTCGGATCGTGCACGAGAATGTGAACCTCCGCCTGGCCACCGCCGCCGGTCAGGGCGCACAAGCCCTCGATGTTGGCGCCGGCCTGACCGAGGATGTCGCCGACGCGAGCCAATTCGCCGGGCTGGTCGTCGAGATAGAGCGTCACATCGGTCGCCATGACGCGCTCCTTCCGTCCGCTGGTCGTTAGGCGATTGCGGCAGCTAACACGCCCATGTTGCGCGCCGCCCTCCGTGCGATCCACGGCAGCGCCGGGTCATCGGTTCCCGCGGGAATGATCCGCGGGTTGGTGATGTGCACGTCGCGACGAAACAGGTGCACATCGGCCTCTCCGGCGGCCAGCACGTTCTTCACCCAGTCCGTCTTGCCGTGGCCGAGCATGACAGCGAGCACGTTGCCCTTGCGGTAGGCGTTGACGACGGTCTCGTAAGGCTTGCCCGACGTCCGGCCGCGGTGCTTGACGGTCGCGAAACTCGGCAGATAGCGCGCGACCTTGCCGACCACCGGGTTCATGTACTTGATCTGCAGGCGTTCGACGACGGGCGGAAACCTCATCGGCACGCCCGGGGCGTTGTTGGGATGATCCTTCGCGGACATGCGGTCACTGTAACGGCGAGTAATCCTTCAGGGCGACCATGTCGTGCAAGCGAAGGTTCCTGGCGCCGAATTTGGCGAAGGTTCGGCTGACACTGCCCGGCAGCAAGCCGATCAGCCGGGCGGTTTGTACCAAGGCCCACAGATTGAATGCGCTGGCCGGCACGAGCTTCTTGGCGGCCGTCACCGCGAAGGCGCGGCTACGGCGCACATAGTCACCGATCTCGCGCTCATAGGCAGCGAACGCGGCAGGGTAACCCGGCATGTGGGTGGCCAGCTCACCTGCCAAGGTGTACGCGCCGACGACGGCCAGGCTGGTGCTGCCGCCCACGGCGGGGCCTGGGCAATAGCCCGCGTCACCGACCAACGTGACCCGACCCCGCGACCAGGTATCGAGCCGCAACTGCGTGATCGAGTCGAAGTAGAAGGCGGGGGTCTCGTCGAGTTCGGCCAGCAGTCGCGGCACCTCCCAGTCCATGTTGGCGAAATGCTCACGTAGCAACTGCTTCTGCCGCGGCACATCTCGGTGGTGGTAGTCCAACGGCCTCGGGGTGCGAAACAGGAAGATGGCGCGGCCGTCGTCGATCTCGTCAGCGGTGTAGACACCGGCCAATCGCCCTATCTTGGCGGTGACTTGCATGACGCCGTTGACGGCCAGGTATTCGGGCACCGAGATCACCGACAGATAGCCGCCGATCCACGTCGAAAAGCCTGACTCTGGACCGAAAGTCAGCGTTCGGACATTGGAGTGCAGCCCGTCGGCGCCGACGATCACGTCGAAGTCACGCGGCGCGCCGTTCTCGAAGGTGACGCGGCCCTCATCGGTGATCGAGGTGATGGAGTCGGCGAAGATGTATTCAACATTGTGACGGGTTGCGTCGTAGAGGATCTCGCTCAGGTCGTCGCGCATGATCTCCACGTGATCGTCGGAGACGGCCGTGTACACCTTGCGCAGGTCGAGCGTGACCGGTTTCGCGTTGTCACGGTGGATGACGATTGCGTCGGTGCCCGTCGCTTTGGCGCGGATCGCCGTCAGCAGACCCATTTTTCCGACGATCTGCATGGCGGGCCGGAAAAGGTCGACCGCGTGGCCGCCTGACTTCCGTAACGCGGGTGCCCGCTCGACGACAGTGACCTCGACGCCATACCTGTGCAGCCAGTACGCCAGTACGGGCCCGGCGATGCTGACGCCTGAGATCAGGACTCTCATGAGCACCTCCAGCGGTTGCCGTGTGGCATGCGGATGTGGCGTTGCTGACCGTGACGAGGCACGCCCGCGGCTGTCCGCCGAGCGCCGACGTTATGGCTGATGCAAGTAGTTAATCATGTGGCTCTTTCGG
>DASWBF010000394.1:0-7754 GCA_036390735.1 Mycobacterium sp.
CGCCGGCCAGCAACTCCGTCAGCTCAGAAGCGTTGAGCTCCCGCGTGTGGAACGGGTTGACCGGAGTGTCGCTGCCGGGGGTGAACGTGATCCTGTTCGGCGTCGACATCAGCAGCAGGCCGCCCGGCCGCAACACCCGCATGCACTCGGCGACGAACTGCGGCTGGTCCCACAGATGCTCGATGACCTGGAAATTCACGACCACGTCCACCGAACCGTCCGGCAGCGGCAGGGCGGCGAGGTTGCCGTGCCTGACCTCGACCCGCGGATAGCGTGCGCGCACGTGGGCGACCGTGAGTTCGTCATAATCCAGCGCGATCACGCGCCGCGCCACGTCGGCGATCAGGTCGGCACCATACCCCTCCCCGCAACCGGCCTCCAGCACGTCGTGCCCGGCGCAGTGCGACGCCAGCCGCCGGTAGACCACCTCGTGGCGGCGGAACCAGTAGTTCTCCTCGGCGACGCCGGGGACCGTGCGCTCGCCGGTCAACGCCAGGGAGTTGTGTGCGCTCATCGCAACGCAGGCTAACTCGGATCGGCCGCTTGGCGAGAGGTGGGGAGCACCGCGCAGTCAGACGACCTGCGACGACCGGTTATGGTGTACGGGCGAACCACGCGAAGTTACCCGTCAGTAACATGGCGTGCGGGCGATTCCGAGATTGCTGGCCGGTTGTCGCTGGCCGGCAGACATCCAGGTACGCGAGGAGGGCGAACCAGACCCATGACGAACATCGTGGTCCTGATCAAACAGGTCCCAGACACGTGGTCGGAGCGCAAGCTCAAGGACGACGACTACACGCTGGACCGCGACGCCGCCGACGCTGTGCTCGACGAGATCAACGAGCGCGCCGTCGAAGAGGCGCTGCTGATCAAGGAGAAACAGGCCGCCGACGGGACCGAGAGCACCGTCACCGTGCTGACCGCCGGCCCGGAGCGCGCGACCGAGGCCATCCGCAAGGCGCTGTCGATGGGCGCCGACAAAGCGGTGCACGTGCTCGACGACGGCATGCACGGCTCCGACATCGTGCAGACCGGCTGGGTGCTCGCCAGGGCGCTCGGCACGATCGAGGGCACCGAGCTCGTGATCGCCGGCAACGAGGCCACCGACGGTGTCGGCGGTGCGGTGCCGGCGATCATCGCCGAGTACCTGGGCCTGCCGCAGCTCACCCATCTGCGCAAGCTCTCGGTCGAGGGCGGCAAGATCACCGGCGAGCGCGGAACTGACGACGGCCTGTTCACGCTCGAGGCGTCGCTGCCGGCCGTGGTGAGCGTCACCGAGAAGATCAACGAGCCGCGCTTCCCGTCGTTCAAGGGCATCATGGCCGCCAAGAAGAAGGAAGTGACCACGCTGACGCTGGCCGAGATCGGCGTCGAGGGCGACGAGGTCGGGCTGGCCAACGCCGGCTCGAAGGTGTTGGCGTCAAACCCCAAGCCCCCCAAGAGCGCAGGCGAGAAGGTCGAGGACGACGGCGAGGGCGGCAAGAAGATCGCCCAGTACCTGGTTTCGCAGAAGATCATCTGAGAGAAGGCTTGACTACTGATGGCTGAAGTACTTGTTCTTATCGAGCACGCCGAGGGAGCGCCCAAGAAGGTGAGCACCGAATTGCTCACCGCCGCAAAGGCATTGGGTGAGCCGTCGGCGGTCGTCGTCGGCGCGCCGGGGACCGCCGAGCCGCTGGCCGGCGCGTTGAAGGCTGCGGGCGCGGAGAAGATCTACGTCGCCGAGGCCGACTTCGTCGACGACTACCTGCTGCTGCCGCAGGTGGATGTGCTTGCGTCGCTGGTCGAGTCGGCCAGTCCGGCGGCTGTCTTGCTGGCCGCCAGCGCTGACGGCAAGGAGGTCGCGGGCCGGCTGGCGGCGCGAATCGGCAGCGGCGTGTTGGTGGACGTGGTCGACGTCCAAGAGGGCAACAAGGGCGTGCACTCGATCTTCGGTGGCGCCTACACCGTCGAGGCGCAGGTCGACGGCGACGTCGCGGTAATGACGGTGCGGCCCGGCGCGATCGAGGCGGAGGCGTCGGAGGGCGCGGGCGAGCAGGTGACGGTCGAGGTTCCGCAGCCAGCCGAGAATGCGACCAAGATCACAGCACGTGAGCCGGCGGCGGCCGGCGACCGCCCAGAGCTCACCGAGGCCACCATCGTGGTGGCCGGTGGCCGCGGCGTCGGCAGCGCAGACAACTTCAGCGTGGTCGAGGAACTCGCCGACTCGCTGGGTGCGGCGGTCGGTGCGTCGCGCGCCGCAGTGGATTCCGGCTACTACCCGGGGCAGTTCCAGGTGGGTCAGACCGGCAAGACCGTGTCGCCGCAGCTCTACATCGCGCTGGGTATCTCCGGGGCGATCCAGCACCGCGCGGGCATGCAGACGAGCAAGACGATCGTCGCCGTCAACAAGGACGAAGAGGCGCCGATCTTCGAGATCTCCGACTACGGCATCGTGGGCGACCTGTTCAAGGTCGCCCCGCAGCTGACCGAGGCGGTCAAGGCCCGCAAGGGCTAGCTCCGCGCACAGGCCCCCGCACAGCGCGCGTGTCGGGGGCTTTGCGTCTTCTCGCGAGGTAGGTGAGTTGTCACCTGACGTGCACGGACACGTCACGCACACGATGCCGTCGCGAGATGCGGGTCAGCGACGGTGCAGCCGTGAGCACTCCACACACGCGCTACCTCAAGCGGCTGCGATCGGTGGCTGGGCGATGACGCATGCCTGGCTGCCGCGTGCATCATGCGACGAAAGCTGTGTGCGTGCCGAGTCGCCGCGTGTGTGGCGCGCGACGTTTCGGTGCCTGCTGATCGCAGTGCTACTGCCGGTGCTGCCGCTCTTGGCCATCCCGCATCCGGGCCGGGCGCGGGCTGTGCGATGGTTCTGCTGGGTCGTCCTGCGCACCATGGGCGTGCGAATCGCCAAGTCCGGCGGCCCAATTCGCAACGTGCCGGGTGTGCTGGTGGTTAGCCCGCACATGTCGTGGGTCGACGTACTGGTGATTAATGCGCTGATACCGGGCACGTTCGTCGCGAAGGCCGAAGTCACCAGGGGGCCAGCGCTGGGCGTGCTCGCGCGTGTGATGAACGTCATTCCGATCGACCGTGCCCGGTTGCGGAGGTTGCCCGACGTCGTCGATGCCGTGGCAACCCGGCTGCGATCGGGCCAGACCGTCGTCACATTCCCGGAGGGCACGACATGGTGCGGGCTGGCACATGGCCCGTTTCGCCCCGCGATGTTTCAGGCGGCGATCGACGCAGGCCGCCCGGTGCAGCCGCTGCGGCTGAGCTATCACCACCGCGACGGGCTCCCGTCGACGGTCCCCGCGTTGGTTGGCAACGACACCCTGCCCGCGTCATTCCTCCGCGTGCTGACGGCGCCCCGGACGGTCGCACACGTGCGCGTCGAGGCTCTGCAACTGCCCGGCACGCACCGTCGCGACCTGGCCATGCGCTGCCAAGAGGCCGTCCGCGGCGCCCGCGAGTCACACCACGAGCGCGCGCTGGTCGCCTGAGCGGCCGGCCGGGGCCTGAGCCTGCGACAGCTAAGCTGGACGGGCTATGGCCCGTCCGGTGTATCTCGACCACGCCGCTACCACCCCGATGCATCCAGATGCGATCGAGGCGATGGCGGCTGCGCTGGCAACCGTCGGCAATGCCTCGTCGTTGCACACATCCGGTCGCGCCGCCCGCCGCACGATCGAGGAGTCGCGGGAGGCCTTGGCTGACAAGCTCGGTGCGCGACCGTCGGAGGTGATATTCACCGCGGGTGGCACCGAAAGCGACAACCTTGGCGTCAAGGGCATCTACTGGGCCCGTCGCGACGCCGACCCGCGCAGGCGCCGGATCGTCACCAGCGCCGTCGAGCATCACGCCGTGCTCGACGCTGTCGAGTGGTTGGCCGAGCACGAGGGTGCCGAGGTGACGTGGCTGCCGACAGAGGCCGACGGCTCGGTTTCGCCGGCCGCGCTGCGAGATACGCTGCAGCGACACGACGACGTCGCGCTGGTGTCGGTGATGTGGGCAAACAATGAGGTCGGCACGATCATGTCGGTCACCGAATTAGCAGCCGTCGCATCCGAATTCGATGTGCCTATCCACAGCGACGCAGTCCAGGCGATTGGGCAGCTGCCGGTTTCGTTCGCCGAGAGCGGGCTTTCGGCGATGAGTATCGCCGCGCATAAGTTCGGCGGGCCAACCGGTGTCGGCGCCCTGCTGCTGCGTCGCGACACCGCCTGCGTACCGCTGCTGCACGGGGGCGGCCAGGAGCGCGACGTGCGCTCTGGCACACCAGATGTCGCCGGTGCGGTCGGTATGGCTGTGGCGGCCAGGCTTTCGGTGGACAGTCTCGAAACGCATACCGAGAAGCTGACCGCGTTGCGCGATCGCTTGATCGACGGCGTGTTGGGCACGGTCGACGACGTGGCACTGAACGGTCCGCGCCACGCCCGGCTGCCGGGCAACGCGCACTTCACCTTCACCGGGTGCGAGGGTGATGCGTTGCTGATGTTGTTGGACGCCAACGGGATTGAGTGTTCGACGGGTTCTGCCTGCACCGCGGGCGTCCCGCAGCCATCCCATGTGCTGCTGGCGATGGGCGCGGGTTCTGCGGCCGCCCGAGGCTCGATCCGACTCTCGTTGGGCCGCACCAGCGTTGCTGACGACGTCGACACCGTGCTCGACGTGCTGCCCGCCGCGGTTTCTCGCGCACGCCAGGCGGCGCTGGCCAGCGCGGGGGCGAAGTGAGAGTTCTCGCCGCGATGAGCGGCGGCGTGGATTCGTCGGTGGCCGCCGCACGGATGGTCGATGCCGGCCACGACGTGGTAGGCGTGCACCTGGCGTTGTCGTCGGCCCCGGGCACGCTGCGCACCGGATCACGCGGCTGCTGCTCCAAGGAAGATGCGGGTGACGCCCGACGCGTCGCCGACAAACTCGGAATCCCGTTCTACGTCTGGGATTTCGCCGACCGATTCAAACAAGACGTCATCGACGACTTCGTGTCGTCCTATGCCCGCGGTGAGACCCCGAATCCGTGCGTGCGGTGCAACGAGAAGATCAAGTTCTCGGCACTGGCCGCGCGGGCGTTGGCGCTGGGCTTCGACGCGGTGGCCACCGGGCACTACGCGCGGTTATCCGGGGGACGGCTGCGACGGGCTGTCGACTCCGACAAAGACCAGTCCTACGTGCTGGCGGTGTTGACCGCGGACCAGTTGCGGCACGCGCTGTTTCCGGTGGGAGACACGCCGAAACCGCAGATTCGGGCCGAGGCGGCCGCCCACGGGCTCGCCGTCGCGGACAAGCCCGACAGCCACGACATCTGCTTCATCCCGTCCGGCGACACACGGGCCTTCCTGGGCTCGCGCATCGGGGTGCGCCACGGCGCCGTGGTGGACAGGGCCGGAACCGTTCTGGCACAGCATGACGGCGTGCACGGCTTCACGATCGGCCAGCGCAAGGGTCTCGGCATCGCCGGACCGGGGCCGGATGGGCGCCCGCGGTACGTCACCGCGATCGACGCCTCGACCGCCACGGTGACGGTCGGCGACGCCGGCGATCTCGATGTGCGGGACGTGACGGGGGAGCGGCCGGTGTTCACGTCGGGTGGCGCGCCCGTCGGACCGGTCGAGTGCGAGGTGCAGGTGCGCGCGCACGGCGGCGCGGTGGACGCGGTGGCCGAACTCGTGGGGGATCGGTTGGAGGCCCGGCTGCGTACGCCGGTGCGCGGTGTGGCGCCGGGACAGACGATGGTGCTCTACCGGCCGGACGCCGACGGCGACGAAGTGATCGGCAGCGCGACGATCATTTAGCGCCGACGCGTGCGGCGATGCGCGTGGCGACGAGGTCGGGCACGACATGGCTGTAGCCGCAGTAGGTCACCTCGATGAGCACGGTGTCCTCGAGTCGGTAGATGCGGCCGCAGTCACCAAGGCTTTCCGCGCGCAGGATTTCGGGCTCGGCCGTCCAGTCGTAGACGTACGCGTAGCCTGACGGAGTGTCACCGCACGCCTTCACGAGGTTGGTGACGTTGTCGAACGCGCGGCGTGCGGTGTTGGTGTCGACGTAGGCGGCCGCGGCCTCCGATAGCAGCGCGGACTTGGGCGGTGTCTGGAAGCTGGTCTTGTGGAACTGCTTGACGTCGGGGCCGAAGACCGAACTTTCGCGGAAGACGAATTGACATTCAGGAGGGGCGGATTCGACCAGCAGCTCGTCGTCGACGGTGTACTTCGAGTCCATGCCGGGCACGCCGTTGAGGTCGAGTCCCGCGCCGGTGAGGTCGCGCATTTCCGGGGTGGTGAGCAGCAGCTCGTCCACGTCCATGCCGTCGAGGTAGGGACCTTCGGTCGGCGGCATAGAAGCGACGCCGCCGACGACGTCCGTGCATCCGCTGGCGAGCGTCACCGCGGCGAGGCAGCTGAGCAGCGCGCTGCTGCGTCGGGCCATGATGTGGCCAGACTAACGCGCACCTGTCCAATACTGTTGGGCAAGTGAGTGCTTTCGCCGCCGCGACGGGCATCGGCTCGTGGCCGGGTAGGTCGCCGCGGCAGGCCGCAGAAGTGGTCGTAGGCGAACTGCACTCTCTGCCGCATCTGGTCGAGTTGCCGGGCCGCGGTGTGGGGGCGGACATGATCGGCAGGGCCGGCGCGCTGCTGGTCGACATCGCGATCGACACGACACCGAGGGGATACCGGATCGCGGCGCGGCCCGGCGCGGTGAGCCGGCGGGCGCGCAGCTTCCTCGACGAGGACATCGACGCGCTGGAGGAGGCGTGGGAGCGGGCCGGGCTGCGCGGCGGCGACCGCACCGTCAAGGTGCAGGCGCCAGGGCCGGTGACGCTGGCGGCGCAGCTGGAATTGGTGGGCGGCCATCGGGTGATCACCGACCCGGGGGCGCTGCGGGACGTGTCGTCGTCGTTGGCGGAGGGGGTCGCGTTGCACCGCGCGGAAGTCGCCAGACGGTTGGGCAGCCCGGTGGTGGTGCAGTTCGACGAGCCGTCGTTGGTGGCGGCGCTGGCGGGCCGGCTGACCGGAGTGACGGCGTTGACGCCGGTGCACCCCGTGGACGAAACAGTGACGGTGGATTTGCTCGACGAGTGCGTGGCTGCCGTAGGCGGCGAGGTGGCGGTGCACTGTTGTGCCGCTGATGTGCCGTGGGAATCATTGTGCCGCAGTATGATTCATGCGGTTGGGATCGACTCGTCCGCGCTGGACCAGACTTCGCTCGACGGCCTCGGCGAGTTCGTCGACAGCGGTCGGACGGTGATGCTGGGCATCGTGCCGTTGACGGCGCCCACGCAACCGCCGTCCGTTGACCAGCTGATCGAAAGAGCTGTAACGCTCACCGACCGGATCGGCTTCCCGCGTCGTTTCCTCGCCGAGCGCGTCGGCGTCACGCCGGCGTGCGGCCTGGCCGGTGCGACATCCGAGTGGGCCCGCATCGCAATCGAATTGGCGCAGAAGACGGTTGATGCGCTAAGCGCAGACCCGGAGGTGATTAGCGGCCGTCGAGCTCCTTGATCAGCTTGCGTGGGGCCACTAATCGGTAGGACGCGTCGACCAGCTCGCGGACCTCATCCCACTCCACGTCGCCAACAGTGAGGTCGAGGCCGAGCCAGCCGGACGGGCCCATGTAGGCGGGGTAGTAGAACCGACCGACATGGCCCGCGTCTAAGCCCATTAGGCCTGGTAGGCGGGTATCTAGGCGGGCCGGTACGGGCCTGAGCCCGGCGTTGGCGTTACCCCGGCGTACCGCGCGGCAGTGCCCCGGCGTACCGCGCGGCA
>DASWBF010000395.1:0-4775 GCA_036390735.1 Mycobacterium sp.
CGGCAGATGCTGAGCGGGGTCGGGCGGCGGGCGTGAGTATCCGCTGCGGCTCAGATCGTGCGCCGCGACTACCGATGGGAAATGCAGCGATCTTGAGAATCAGCTGCGTGCACAGTGGGCGAGACAACCAAACATCGCAGCTGGTCAGGGCGCCAGGAAGAGCAGCGGAGGTTGAGAACCTAATGCTGGTGCTTGCTGCGCGGCCGTGTATTGGTCAGAGCGGGCACTGGTCGTCTATGTCGGCACCGATTCGGTGTGTCCGTAGCACGGTGGGCCCCATAGCCCGCGCCCGGCGGATCGTGCTTCTTGTTCTGCGGCTGCGATCTGGGGGTAACGCTCGGCGGGGTGGTTCTCGTAGATGTAGGCGTGGGCAAAGCCGGCGCGGGCGGCTTCTATGGAGTAGTCCCACCCGTCCGCCTTATCCAAGTAGGCCAAAGTGCGTCCGTACCGGTCGAATTGGCCTTGCCCGGCGTCGGTGATGATGGCGACGCGCCGCCCTTGCAGGGTGGATTGGGCGAACTCGGTGGCCTCGGGCCCCAAACAGCCGACACTGTAATGCGGGCGATGGACCTCGGGCGTGTCGATGCCCAACAGCCGAATGCGCAGCCGGCCGCGCACGTCGTCGCGCACGTCGACGGTGTCGCCGTCAACGATCTTCACGACCACGGCGGTCGTGGGAATTGGATCAGAGTGTGTTGCCGGCGCGCATGAGACGGCTAGAAGGCAGACTGCTGAGCAGCTGGCCGCGGCGAGGCGGGATGGCATGGATCTATCGTGCCCGTAGGGCCGACAATGGGGGCTGGACACACCTGCGGTCGGCGGGCGGGCCCACGACGAACCTCCACGAAGGGCTCCCCCGCCTGCCACTGTTGAGGACTACTCCAGTTCCTGGCGGGGCGGCGCGAACGTGAACGGCTCGTAGGCCGCACGCAGAGTGTCGTGGGGCCAGTCCCGCACAGCCGGCAACGTCAGCAGGAGGTCGCGTGCGAGTTCGCGCTGGCTCTCATCGTGCATGGTCTCGATAATCCGGACGAGAATGTCGCGGACCTTGCGGTCGGCGGGGGTCGACGTCGACCTCATCTGGCACTGTTCGACTGTACGACTTGTCCGCCGCGGGCAGACTGGTCTGATGACCTCGCAGCGGGCAGAACGAACACCGGTGCCGCCGGCTCCAATGCTTGCCACTGCAGGGCCGATTCCCGCCGGCGACACATGGGCGTTCGAGCCCAAGTGGGACGGCGCGCGGGCGGCATTGCGGGTCGACGGGGATCGGACCGAGCTGTTTAGCCGCAACGCCAACAATCTGTCGTCGTCGTTCCCGGAGCTGCGCGAGGCGTGTGGTGCCGCGCTTGGCCGCCGGCGCGCCGTCCTCGACGGCGAGGTGATCGTCCTGGACTCCCTTGCGCGCCCGAGCTTTTCACTGCTTCAGCGGCGCTTGCACGTGAGCAGGCCACCGAGTTCGCTGCGCACGCGTTTGGCTGCGACCCTGGTCATCTTTGACGTGCTGCACCTCGACGGGGAGGACCTAACCCCTCTCCCCTACCAGGACCGGCGCGCCGCGCTCGAGGACCTGGCTCTCGGCGGCAGCAACGGTGGTTCCCGGGTGGTCACGTCGCCGGCCTGGACGAATATCGAGGGGTCGGCGGTGTTCGAGGTCATTGAGCAGATGGGACTCGAGGGGGTGGTCGCGAAGGCGACGATGTCGCCGTACCAGGCCGGGCGCCGCAGCCGGCTGTGGGTGAAGACCCCCGTCAGGCGCAGCAACCTGTTCGCGGTGGGAGGCTGGATTCCATCATCGTCGCGGGCGGATGCGGTCGGCTCACTGCTAGTCGGTGGGTACAACGTCGCCGGCGACCTTGTCTACTGCGGACACGTCAGTTCGGGGTTCAGCGACCGTATGCGCCGGGCCCTGTATGTGCAGCTGTCCGAAATCCGTTCGCCCGCTTCACCGTTCCGGTCGAGCCATCCCGACCCGGATACCGGGCGGGTGCGATGGGTCAAGCCGGTCCTGGTCGGACGCGTGGAATATCGGGAATTCACCGGCCGGCTTCGCCACGCAGCTTGGAAGGGCGCCCAGGCCGTCGACCCGCGGCTGGCCGTCGTGCCTCCACTGCTGTAGCCGCGCCGCCAAGAGTGGTGATTCAGCGCCAGTAGTCGGGAAGCGTCTGCATGTGCTGCTGGTAGTCCGGGCTGTCTAGGCGCGCGGTAACGATGTCTTTCATGGTGCCGGCCGGCCATCGGTTGATGTGGTCGCGGTACCAGGTAAGCCAGTCGACGTCGTCGCCGCCGGCGCGCAATCCGGCGCGATAGGACGCCCCGAGTTCGTCGCGGGCCACGACGTAGAGGTCTGGCTTGTTCGCTGCGCTGAGTCCGAGGCGACATCGGTGGAGTCGATCGCCGTCTCTAGTCGCAGCATTTGTCGACCGCGTTGACGCCCTGGGATCGCAGACGAAGTGCGCTGGCGAGGGTCTTGTCGCGGTCCTGGGTGCTGGTGACTTGCAATTGCAGGGCCAGGGCGCGGTCCTCGTGCAAGGCCTGACGGGCGGCGGAGTACCAGGCGCTTAGCGCGTCCCGCCAGCTCGATGCGTGGCCGGGTTCCCAAGCGGCGTAGTCCATCTGGCGAAGGTCTTCGATCGCCAGCAGGTCGCCGTCGGTGTAGATGTGGTGGGCAGTTGCGGATCGCTGCGGGGTGTCGAGTGTGTCGCGCCAGTCAGGTTTGAGCGCGCCGTTTCGGGCAAGGGCCAGGATCTGGCGCAACGCTTGGGTCCGCAACACGCGGTAGTGCCGTTCGGCGGCTCGGCTGAAATGACCGCCATCGCGCGCCGCGTAGTCAAATGCCATGCAACCCGGCCTCTCCCCTACTCGACATTGTCGCTCGACGTTGGTCGGACACCAGCGAACGGTCATCTGTGGTCTCTGTGCGTGCGGCTGGGCGCCCGTCGAAGTTGACGAAGGTGCATGCCGGCGTCCTCGGCGGCCGATACACCGTGGTTCCGCAAGCTCGGCAGGTAAACGTGCGATGAGGGCCCTGGCCCCGCTCGGCGCATGGCGCGCATTGCTGGGTGCCTACAAGTGCCCGGTAGCCCCCGCGCAGCGGGTGGCCGCGGGCAGGTTGGCGGTGGGGGCGGTTCTTCGTAGCCCCGGGCAGTGCGCCGAAGCCGAGCCACACGTTCGATCATACGTTCGGCCACTCCCCTCCCCCGCCCTGAGAATTGTCGGCGCTTGGGCGACCTCACCGCTCACCCGCTCATTGTTTCACCGCTGCGGATGTGCGCGGAGCGCCAAGATTCAACCTGCCGGGCCGCATCAGCGTCCGCATCGCTGTAGAGCCTGGCCTGGCAGCCAACCACTGCCCTCCCGGCGCTGCTATTTCGGTCATGCCGCGCACCACGCCCCAAATCCGGTGTAGGCTGCGGTAATTCAGCGTGCGGGCAGTTGATGCAGTGCGTCAGTCCTGCACCTTTCCTCCACTGAAATTAGTGCACGGAGCTACCATCCGCCCCGGTTAGGCTTGGGTTTTGACGGAAGATGCGCGGTGAGCACCCGGACATAGACAGAGATGACATGAACCATAACCAGCACGGTGCGGGCGCGTCGCGTAATGAGATGAACGGCGCGAGAAGGGAATTAGCGTCCGCACCGTCACCTGGCGGTCGTGGCGGGGTGACGTCCGCTGCCGAAGAGCGCCGTGCCGTGCGGTTTTTCTGGGTGGTGCTGATGCTGGCGTCCTCGGCGTCGGTGGCTGGCAACGTGACCCACGCAGTGTGGAATGCGTCTGGCCCGGCAATGGTTGTCGCAGCGCTGGCGGCCCTCGTGGCTCCGCTGTCCCTGCTCGGGGCGACCCACTCGGTCGGGGTGCTCGCCAGGGTGCGCACCAACAGCTTCACGTTCTGGGCGAGCATGGCCATCACGATCGCGGTCGTTGTGTGCGCATTCTGGCTGTCGTTTCACGCGCTGCGCTCGGTGGCGGTGAATCTCGCCCAGGTCGACCCAGGGATTGCCTGGATGATGCCGGTGTGCATTGATTTGTCTATCGCCGGGTCCACCCTGGCGCTTCTGTCGCTGTCGCGACCGAGCGCGGCTGCGCCGACCGCATCGCAGACTGCGCGAGCCCCGCGTGCAAGCACCAATGGTTCTACGTCGCCGGCCAGCGCTGCCACGAACGGTCGCGCGCCGGCAGCCACGTCGGGAGTGCAGGACGTCGTTACGCGGCCAAGGCCCGTTGGCGGGCCCCATAACAACGGCCATGGGAGGGCTGGTGTTGCGCTAGAGGAACGCCCGACGCTCGTCGCGGTCGGTCAAATGGTGGAGGCGGTGACGGCAGCCGAGATGCACCCGGAAGCGGAGGCGCGTTGGAGCGGTGTCGCCGAAACCCTGGTGCGCGAGAAGCGCACCAAGATTCCGGCCAGGGTGGTGGCTAAGGTGCTGGCGCTGCGAGAGGCCCAGACGCCGCCGAGCACCATTGGGCGCCTGTTGAATGTGCACCATTCGGCGGTGCGGCGCATTCTGGACGGCGCCGACGACGTCGACCGGTCAGGAAGCGGCCCGGGCGATGTACCAGGTATGGCGCAATAGTTCGGGAACGCTCATATCCGAGCCGGTCGGCCTCGCGTTGCAGTTCGACCCTGTCGGTCCTGGTGAAGCGCACTGGGATGGACTCAGTAAGCCGCCGGTTCTCGGACCGGGGTTTGCGCCCGGGGTTGGGCCTGGCCACATTCAGCTCCTCAGTCGCGGCAGTCTTCGTGCGCGCCCCGCCGGCGCGCATGCACACACTG
>DASWBF010000396.1:0-4623 GCA_036390735.1 Mycobacterium sp.
TCTGACTCATCGCTGATCTGCCATCTCGATCTGCGGCCGGCGCCGCTCCCAGAGCAACAACACTGCGGTCACCAACGCGAAGCCAAACAGGAAATCCTCGATCGGTATGTCGAACGGAAACCGAACCCCGGTGGTGTGCTGTTCGTTGTAGAGGACAATGGGCGCACTGAGTTTGGTCAACCAGCCGTCGACCGGGATCTGGAAGCCCAGCACGATGGCCATGGAGATCCAGTACGCGGGCCGGCGGAACAGCCTGGTGCGCAGCACCCGCCTTTCCAGCGCACACACCGCGATCACCGCAAGCACCGCGGCAAGCGTGTAGCCCAGACCACTCATCGCGCCCTGGCCTCCGGGCGCCGACGGCTGACGATGGCGAGGATGTCATCGACCGCCGAGTAGGTCAGCAACCCGCACAGCGGTATCACCACGAAGAACAGGATTTCCTCCAACGGCAGATCACCGGGTGCGATCAGGCCCAGGATATAGCGCGGGTTGTACCACCAGACGTCGGCGGCAACCGCGATGGCGTCCCAGATGAGGAACACCACGGCCACGGGAAGCACAGCGCCGAGCAACCGCCTCGGCTGCCGATACACACCACGGCCGAACAGCTCGAGCGGAGCTGTGATCAGAAGGCATGCGCCCAGGACGATCAAGTACTGCCAGCTGTCCACACTCACCTACTCCCGTGTCGCAGTCGCGCAGTCCACGACCGTACGAGACCGCCCCCGGCGACGGTGAGTCGCCGGGCTTTCCCTACGGTGGCCCGCTGGCCGAAGATCTGGAAGTCGTCTTCCTCGATGCGCTTCAAGATCTCCGAGTACAGCGTCCACGCCACTGCGACGCATGGACGCGACGCCGGGGCCAGCATCTCGATACCCGGGCGGGCCTCGGCGTACACCTGACGCGCCGCGGCGTGCTGATCCATCAGGGCTCGCCGCACCCGGGGGTCGGTGCGCCGATTGATCTGACACCAACTCAACAACTCCCGGTCTACACCGTGCGCAGCGAGTTCGTCGGCGGGCAGATAAACCCTGCCGCGGCTCAGGTCCTCGTCAACGTCCCTGATGAAGTTGGTGAGCTGAAATGCCTTTCCGAGTGCAGCCGCGTACGGTGCCGCGTCTTCGCGCGGGCCGACAGTGCCGAGGATTGGCAGCAGCTGCAGTCCGATGACTTCTGCAGACCCGTACATGTAGCGCTCCAACGCCACCCGATCCGGGTAGTCGGTCACTGTCAGGTCCATCCGCATCGATGCCAGGAAGTCGTCGAAGAGATCCCAGCCGATGTCGTACTTGCGTGCGGTGTGCACCACCGCCGTCAAGGTGGGGTCGTCATCGCATGGCTGATTCTCCGCCAGGGAATTGAACAGCTGCGTGGACAGTGCCTGAAGCTGCTCGGAGCGCAACTCGGTGCCACGGGCATCGAAGTCGTCGAGGATGTCGTCGGCGCGCCGAGCGAACCCGTAAAGCGCATGGACCGCAGGGCGCTGCCGGGGCGCCAGCAACCGGGTGGCCAGGAAGAAGGTCTTGCCGTCGCGGGCGTTGATCTCTCGGCACTGCCGGAATGCCTCGCGCAGGGACGGATCCCGCACGCTGGCGGCGTCGAGCTCGGATCCGATCATCGCTGGTACACCTCGCGATCCGGCTGGCGTGTCGATACTCCGGTGATCCGGTCGGCCGCCAGCCGCCCGGACAAGATCGCGGTGGGTACGCCCACTCCCGGCACCGTCGAGGAACCGGCCAACAGCACGTTGTCGACGCCGCGGACGGTGTTGGACGGCCGGAACGGTCCGGTCTGGCCGAGGGTGTGCGCCAGCGCGAACGGCGTTCCCGCGGCCATGCCCTGCCGGCCCCAGTCGGCCGGTGTCACCACCTTCAGTATCTCGAGGGCTTCACCGAGCTGGGGCAGTCGGGCGGTGACCGCACCGAGCATCTCGTCGACGTAGGCCGATGAGGTGGCGTCCCAATCTACTCGTCCCACTTCGGTATTCGGCGCGGGAGCCAGGACGTAGAGCAGATCACGACCGGGTGGCGCCAGACTTGGGTCCCCGGCGGTCGGTCGGGTCACCAGCAGTGACGGATCCCTCATGACCCGGCCCTGCTCGATGATGTCACCGAACGTCTGTCGCCACGCTTCGCCGAACACGATCGTGTGGTGGCCGACTGTATCGGCGGTGGGGTGCTGCCCTGAGGCGTCGCCGACCGCACGGCAGCCGACATGGGCCACCACCGCCGACGGCGCCGGACGCAGTTTCAACAACCGGCGCGGTGTGCGGCCCAACAGTCGGTAGGTGTCTGGAAGCTCGTTCGTGAGCACGACGGCGTCGGCAGCGATGCGATGTCCTGCCTGCGTGTGGACCGCCGTGACCCGCGATCCGCTCCACTCGAGTTCGGAAACCGTTGATTCGTAAACGAATTCGACCCCGGCGTCAGCTGCGGCGGCGGCCATCGCGTCGGGCACTGCCCGCATCCCGCCGCGCGGGAAGTACACCCCGGCAATGGTGTCCATGTACGCGATCACCGCGTACACCGCCAGCGCGCTCTGCGGCGGAACCCCCGCGTACAGCGCCTGGAAGGTGAACACCCGAAGCAGCCGTTCGTCGTGGAGGAATCGGCGCATCACCTTCTCCCAGCGCCTGAATGCTCCCAGCGCGACCAGCCGGGCCAGCTGCGGAGTCACCAGGGACAGCGGCGAATCGTAGTTGGCGGCGATGAACCCGTCGAACTCGGTGCGGTACAGCTCGGTCAGCCACGAACGCAGGCGCAGGTAGGCATCGGCTTCGCGGCGCCCGGAGAACCTTTCGATCTCGGCGAACATCGCGTCCGCCTCGGTGTGCACCTCCAGCGTGTTGCCGTCGGCGAACATCGCACGGTAGGCCGGGTGCACCGGCAGCAGTTCAAGGCGATCGGTCAGTGTTTCTCCGACCGCGGACAAGGCATCGTCGATGAGGTCGGGCATCGTCAACACCGTCGGACCGGTGTCGAGGCGGTAGCCGGAGACGTCGGCCCGCCCGACTCGTCCGCCGGGCACCGCGCCGCGCTCGACGACGGTGACGTTGCGTCCGCGCCCGGCCAGATACAGCGCTGCGGACAATCCCGACAGCCCCGCGCCGACGATGACGACTCGATCGGTTCTTCCCTCGACTATGCGCATCAGGCAGCCCTTTCGGTGCAAATAACGGCCATGTCTTCGAGTGCTGCGCGGGTCATTTCGGGAATCTCGACAGAGTCGAGACAACCCAGCGCGCGGGTCAGGCGCTCGTTAATGAGCTGTTCGATCCACCGCACGGCGCCGCTGACGGTGATCAGCGTTCGCCAGCGTTCTGCGTCGGCGGGGCTCAGCTCCGAGGTGCTCATCAGCTCGGTGAGCTGTCGCCGCAGCGCGGTGTCGGCCAGCTGATGGGCGGCGACGACGACGCTGGTCGCCTTCTGGGCTGCCAGGTCGGTGCCCACCGATTTACCGGTCAGGGTTGGTGACCCGAATACACCGAGCAGGTCATCGCGCAATTGGAAGGCCTCGCCGATGGCGGCACCGTAGCCGCCGAGCGCATCGATGACCTCTGGCGCGCACCCGGACATCGCCCCTCCGATCTCCAATGGTCGGCGCACCGTGTAGTTGCCCGACTTTCGCCTCAGCACGTCGAGCACGTCCTCGAGCGTCGGGAAGGCACGCGAATCGTTGACCAGGTCGGCGAATTGACCGATCGCCAGCTCGATGCGCATGTCGTCGTATCGGGGCCACGCTCGCGCCAGCGCGTCGGCACCGATGCCACTCTCACGCAACATCTTGGCCGCCCACACCAGGCAGAGATCGCCGAGCAGGACAGCCGCCGACTCACCGAATCGGTCCGAGGCACCCGTGAGCGCGCGGTCCCGATGCCAGCGGCTGAACATCACGTGCGCAGCGGGCCGCCCCCGACGCAGCGCCGATTCATCCATCACGTCGTCCTGCATGAGAGCAAACGTATGGAAGAGCTCGAGGCTGGCCGATGCGCGCAGCGCCGAATCATCTTCCCCCGCACCACACAACCAGCCCAGGTACATGAACGTCGACCGCACGTACTTCCCGCCGTCGACAAACCCCGAGAGTATGTCGCCGGCGACGTCGACCTTGGCCGCGCCCAGGTCGGTTCGGCACTGTCGGGCCACGAACTCGCTGAGGTGTGCCCGCACAGCGGTGCGGACCTCGTCGCGCCAGTGAACCGGAATACCGTTGCCGGTATGGCCACGGTATCCGTGGATGCGCCGGTGTGATGAAATGAGCGCCCGCGTTCCGCCGTCACCTCCGCTCAACGTCGCACCCCCGCGAACTGGACGGAGCAGACATCCCGCAGAAGTCGATCTCGCATGTACGGCAACTCAGCGTTCCCCATTCACACTTCGGTCCGGCCGTTTGGCGGCAACACCGAGCCCGCTCCATTGCGGACTGGGCGTGCCTAGGGCATTCGTAGCCGAGACGGCTTTGGTTGGGTTGACGGTCAAGAAAATTTCCTCAAGCCCTTGACCTGGACTTTCGGTGACCAGGAGCGCTTTTGCTGACACCGATGTGTCGGTGCAGCCGCGCCAGAGGCGCGGGCGCCCACCAGTTCCACCGTCCGAGAATTCGCATGAAGGCCGGCACCAG
>DASWBF010000397.1:0-3498 GCA_036390735.1 Mycobacterium sp.
AGTAGACATACCCGAGAACCAGAGCGTACGACAACGGGTCGGCGCTGCGGGCCATGGCCACGCCGTGGCGCAGGTCGTCTGACCATCCCGGACGACCCAGGCAATACCGGCCCAGAGCCCGCGTCGTAAAGGCGAGCGCTAGCGGAGACCCGATAATGAAGTTTCCTTATCTGTGTTGGGGACCCCCGTAAAGGTGGGGATCTGAGTTGTTTTCGTTGTTTGGCCTCGTTCGGCCATGTGCCTTGTGGCGGTGGACCGCTGTCGGGGTCGAGGTGGAGCGCCCGCAGCGCAGCGAGGACGAACGACCTCGATGCCGACAAGGATCCGCCGCATACTGTGGCCGGCCAGGACGAGGTAAACACGTTGTGGTTCAAGTCATCTGCGGCCTCCCGTTGAACGGATGGGTGTCCACGTTGCGCGTGCCGGCGCCCAGCCTTATCTGGGTCCACGGACGAGGGTCCGGCGACATGATGATTGATGGGGTGCCCGACGGGCGGGCTGCCGAAGGGTGCGGCCGCTCATTCTTTCCGGGAAGTCCACCCCACAGCGGGGTGGCGACAGGGACACTGCGGGAGCTGGCCGCGGGCATCAGCTGTTGTGTGGGCAGGGCACGTGCGCAACGCATGGTTAGGCGGCCACCTCCTGCGGCGGGAACGCCAGGGCGGCGTCGCCGAGCTCACGCAGAATGTGATAACAGCGGCGCAGGATTTTGCGCTCCACCGCCAGGGTCGGGTTCTTGCCACTGTGCGGGCGGGCAGCCAGCTTGTGGTAGTAGGCGTAATCGGGGGAACCACGCCGAGCGGCGCACTTGGCCGCCTCGAAGGTGGCCCAGCGCAGCTCCGGGGAGCCCTGCCGGGACAGATGCCCCGGTGAGCGTTTGCCGTCTGAGGAGTACACGGTGACGTCCATGCCGGCAAAGCGCACCACCTGATCGGAGCGGGCGAATCGGCGCGCATCGCCGATCTCGGCCCAGATGATCGCCGCGCATAACCACCCGATGCCGTACTGGCGCGCCTGCAGCGCCTGACAGCCACGTTGGTGTCGGGCGAAGTTCACCAATTGTGTTCGCAGCGGGTCGATCTCGGCGGTCAGCTCGTCAATGCGCCGCAGCGCGGTGTCGACGTACTGGCGTCCCGCCGCCGACAGCTCGGCACAAGCGAGCGCATCGCGGCCGGCCGCCGACAACAGCGCGGTGATCGGTGGGCAGCCCTGGTGGAACAACTGGGCATGGATGCGCTGCTGCCAGGCGCGGCGCTCGTCCATCAGGGTGCAGTACAACCGGCCCAGGGTGCGGACCTCCAGCACATGTGCGGGCGGAATCCACGACCCCGGGAACCGACCCTCCAACAGCAGCGTACGCAGCAGCCGCGCATCGGCGCGGTCGGTCTTGGCCCGCTTCTTGGGACCCCGCAACGCTGCGATCTCGGCCGGATCCCCCAAATGCACGCCCACGCCGGCGGCCGCCAGCTCCTCGCTCACATACCGCCATCCGGTGCAGCCCTCCAGCGCGAACTCCGCGTGCCCCTCCGGGCAGTGCTCACCCAGCCAACCACGCAGCGACGTGCGGGTTGCCGGGCGGATCTGACCCCACCGCACCACGCCGTCGTCATCCACATAGTCGAACGTGATCTGCTTCCGATGCACGTCAAACCCGCTTACCATCGTCATTGGGACCTCCTCAAGCTCCCGAAAAAAACACTGACGCAAACTCAACGAGCGTCTGAGCTGAGGGGGTCCCCATCACATGTCATCTTTCGTTCACAGCGCGACTGCGACATCGCCGACCGGGACGGACACGCAGATCTGCACGTCCTCCTCGTCGACTGCCGACACCGCGCCGGTTATCAGGTTCTTGACGACGCCGCGGGTCTTGCGGCGCGTGCAGGTGTGGCAGATGCCCATCCGGCATCCGCTCGCGGGCGTCAGGCCCGCGGCCTCAGCTTGGTCGAGCAGCGGCCAGCCGTCGTCGGTGCGCTCAATGCTGCTGTCGCTGAAGACGAATGCGATCTCGCCGTCGTAGCCCTCGGCCGTCAGCGTGCGCAGCATCGACATCACGGGCGTGATGCCGCTGCCGCCGGACACGAACAGGATCCGCCGGGGCGGAGTCTGCGGCAGCACGAACTCGCCACCGACGCCGTCGAGTCCGACCACCATTCCGGGCCGGGCATCGCGGTGCAGGTATGTCGACACCAGGCCGCCGTCGTGCAGGCCGACGGTCAGCTCGATCAGCGGCGACCCCTCGGCGCTGGCAGGTGAATAGCAGCGGGTGTGGCGCCGGCCGTCGATCTCGACCGTGAGGTTGACGTGCTGGCCGGCCTTGAAGCCACGAAAAGCGTCATTCGGCGCGAGCGTCAGCGTGACACTGCGCGGCGTGCGGCCCTCGACCGACACGACCTTCGCGCGGGCGTCGGACAGCGACCATGTCGGTGTCACCAGCTCGGTGTAGCGGTCGACGCCATGGGGTCCGGTGAGCACGTCGATTAAGCCGGAGCCCAGCACGCGCTTGGTAACCGTTTGAGTGAACATATGTACACAGTGTGTCGCTTACAGGCAGAAAGTCAATGAGAAAGACCAGGTTGTGGTACTGTTCACAACAGTGAACAGTCGTACGCCTAGCTCACGGTCGCGCAGGTCCGGCTCGTCGTCGCCCCGGATGAAGGTGTCGCGTGAGGAGCGCAAAGAGGCCACCCGGCGCGCGATCGTGGCGGCCGCATTGAAGCTTCTCGACGACCGCAGTTTCAGTGCCCTCAGCCTTCGCGAAGTGACCCGCGAGGCGGGCATCGTGCCGGCCGCGTTCTACCGGCATTTCGAGTCGATGGACGCGCTCGGTCTCGTCCTGATCGACGAGTCGTTCCGCGTGCTGCGCGACATGTTGCGGTCGGCGCGCGCGGGCAAGCTCGACCCGAACCGGGTGATCGAGTCGTCGGTCGAGATCGTGGTCGGCAGCATTGCGCAGCAGCGAGAGCACTGGCGCTTCATCGGCCGCGAGCGAAACAGCGGGGTGTCGGTGTTGCGGTACGCGATCCGCACCGAAATCCGGTTGATCACAGCGGAACTCGCGACAGACCTGGCGCGCTTCCCAGGGCTGAACGACTGGAGCACCGAGGATCTCAATATTCTCGCCAGCCTGTTCGTCAACTCGATGATCGTGATCGCCGAGGCCATCGAGGACGCGCAGGACGCCTCGGCGCAGGAGGAGATCAAGCGCATGGCGGTCAAGCAGCTGCGGATGATCGTCGTCGGGGTGGCCGGCTGGCGCAGCAACACCTAGCGCCGAAAGCGAACCCAGGCCTGTGATTCGGCGCAACCAACGACCTGTGGGGTCTTTTCCTGATCGTCAATTGTGGTGAAACCGGTGGCCGACCGGGCGTAAGATCCTGGTCTGACCTGGGTCGGGGAAGATCCGAGGGAGGCCTGCGATGGTGGGCATGATTCACCGTTTGGCAATCCTCGGCGCGGCCGCGTTGGCTCCGCTCGCATTCGTGACACTGGTTGCGC
>DASWBF010000398.1:0-12521 GCA_036390735.1 Mycobacterium sp.
GTTCCTTGCATGCGGCGACGACGGCATGGATCTCCTCGTCGGTGATGTAGGCGCCCTGCAGGCGGATCGGCTTGTTGGCGCCCATCGGGATGAAGAGCCCGTCGCCCATGCCGATCAACTTCTCGGCGCCTGGCTGATCCAGAATGACGCGACTGTCGATCAGCGATGACGTGGCGAATGCCAGTCGCGACGGCACGTTCGTCTTGATCAGGCCGGTGACCACGTCCACCGACGGACGCTGGGTGGCCAGCACCAGGTGGATGCCGGCCGCGCGGGCCTTCTGGGTGATCCGCACGACCGCGTCCTCGACGTCGCGGGGCGCGGTCATCATCAGGTCGGCGAGCTCGTCGACGATCGCCACGACGTACGGGTACGGCTGGTACTCGCGCTGGCTGCCCA
The DNA here is from genome assembly GCA_036390735.1 of Mycobacterium sp. Classification (GTDB taxonomy): domain Bacteria; phylum Actinomycetota; class Actinomycetes; order Mycobacteriales; family Mycobacteriaceae; genus Mycobacterium. Next base: position 400 of record DASWBF010000398.1, read on the forward strand.
GCGGTGTGGTGATGGCGCCGGATCTCACCTTCTGGTTGAAGTCGTCGATGTGGCGCACACGACTGGCCTGCATGTCCTGGTAGCGCTGCTCCATCTCCTCGACGAGCCACGCCAGCGCCGCCGCCGCCTTCTTCGGCTGCGTGACGATCGGCGTGATCAGATGCGGAATGCCTTCGTACGGCGTGAGTTCCACCATCTTCGGGTCGATCAGGATCATCCTGACCTCCTCCGGGGTGGCGCGCGCCAGCAGCGAGATCAGCATCGAATTGATGAAGCTCGATTTGCCCGAGCCGGTGGAGCCGGCGACCAGCAGATGCGGCATCTTGGCCAGGTTCCACGAGATGTATTCGCCCTCGATGTCCTTGCCGAGTCCGATCACCAACGGGTGATGGTCGCGCCGGGTCGAGGGGTCGGTCAGCACGTCGGCCAACCGCACCATCTCGCGGTCGATGTTGGGCACCTCAATGCCGACGGCCGACTTGCCGGGGATCGGCGCCAGCATCCGGACGCTTTCGGTTGCCACCGCGTAGGCGATGTTCTTCTGCAATTGGGTGATCTTCTCGACCTTCACGCCCGGCCCGAGCTCGACCTCGTAGCGCGTGACCGTCGGGCCGCGAGTGCAGCCGGTGACCGCGGCGTCGACCTTGAACTGCGCCAGCACCGAGTTGATCGCGTCGATCATGTGGTCGTTGCCCGCGCTACGCCGCTTCGGTGGATCACCGGCGATCAGCAGATCAAGCGACGGCAAGGTATAGGGGCCGTCGACGACTCGGTCCAGGTCGGCGAAGTTCGACTTCCTCGAGCGCCGGCGGGTCGGACGAGCCTCGACTGGCGGCCCCTCCTCCACCACGGGGGGCTCGGGGATGGTCGGTGTGTCGTCCTCGAGCGGATATTCGTCGTAGCCGGGCTCCCATGCCTGGGCCTCGTCGTCGTAGTCCTCCTGCGGGGCCCCTGCCAGGCCGCGGACCGCGAACATCGCCCGCAGCGTCGACGGCAGCTCGCGAACCGTGGTGCCGGACAGCAGCAGAACCCCGAACAGCACGCCGATGAACAACAGCGGCGCGGCGATCCACGCGGTCACACCGTCTGACAGCGGGCCGCCGATCGCGAAGCCGATGAAACCCGCGGCGTGTTGCCGGCCTGCGGGTGTCAGCGGGGAGCCGGCCCACAGATGCCACAGCCCCAGCGCCGGCAGCGCGACCATCGCCGAGCCGAGCACCAGCCGCGGCCGCGACTCGGGGTCGGGCTGCGTCCGCGTCAACGTCACGGCGACGATCAATGCGACGATCGGCAGCAGCACGACCGCCGAGCCGATCAGAGTCCGCAGCGTCGTGTCGACCCACTGGCCCACCGGCCGCGCAGCGTCGAACCAGCTGCTGGCCGCGATCAGCACCGCGACACCAAGCAGCGCCAGCGCGATCCCGTCGCGGCGATGGCCGGGCTCGATGTCGCGGGCGCGTCCCACCGAGCGGGCGGCGGTGCCGGTGGCCTTGGCCACCATCAGCCATGTCGCCTGCGTGCCGCGGCCGACCGCGAGCGCGCCCGCCGTGACCGGACCGTGACCGGAGGATTTGCGCCGTTTGACCGGTTTCTTGCGGGGCGCCGCCCGCGGGCCGCTTCGCGAACTGGCCTTTGACCTGGTCGTTCGGCTCCCGGAACGGGCAGCGGTCTTGCTAGGCATGAACGCAAGCCTAATCGCATGCGCCTCATTCGCACTATCCGCCACACTGGTCACTGATTTGACGGGCCATGTGCGCCGAAAGCTACGTTTTGCAGAGCTCTACTCGCACTTCCGCTTCAAAACATCGCTCTCGGGACGGCTGAGTAAGGTGATCCCGTCACATCGCCCTCACCGAGGAGTTCTTCGCCCATGCCCGTCGTCGTCGTCGCCACCATGACCGCCAAGCCCGAGTCCGTGGACACCGTGCGGGATGCCTGCAAGCGGGCGATCGAAGCGGTGCATCAGGAACCGGGGTGCGAGCTGTACGCGCTGCACGAGGCCAACGGGACGTTCGTGTTCGTCGAACAGTGGGCCGACGAGGACGCGCTGAAGACGCATAGCACCGCGCGTGCGATCGCGACGCTGTTCGGGGCGGTCGGTGAGCACCTCGACGGCGCGCCGGACATCGAGATGCTGCAGCCCGTTCCCGCGGGGGAGGCCGGCAAGGGGCGGCTGCGCGCCTGACATGGCATCGCTCGAAGGCAAGGTTGCGTTCATCACGGGCGCCGCACGCGGCCAGGGCCGCGCCCATGCGGTGAAGCTGGCCTCCGAGGGCGCCGACATCATCGCGGTCGACCTGTGCGACCAGATCGCGTCGGTGCCGTACCCGATGGCCACGGCAGACGACCTGGCCGCGACCGTGAAGCTGGTGGAGGACACCGGCGCGCGCATCGTGGCTCGTGAGGGTGACGTGCGAGACGGCGGATCCTTGGCGGCGGCGCTGCAGGCCGGCCTCGACGAATTCGGCGGGCTCGACATCGTCGTCGCCAATGCCGGCATCGCCCCGATGCAGTCGGGCGAGGACGGTTGGCGCGACGTGATCGACGTCAACCTCACGGGCGTGTTCCACACAGTGGAGGTCGCGCGACCGGCGATGGTGGAGCAGGGCCGCGGCGGGTCGATCGTCCTGATCAGTTCCGTGGCAGGCCTGGTCGCCATGGGCAGCCCCGACCCGGGAGCGATGGGTTACACCGCGGCAAAGCACGGGATCGTGGGACTAATGCGCGAGTATGCGAATCTGCTTGCTAGGCATAGCATTCGGGTCAATTCGGTGCACCCGACCGGGGTGAACACGCCGATGATCAACAACGAGTTCATCCAGCAGTGGCTAGAGCAGGCCAACTCGCAGCAGGACGCGCCGAGGGACATGGGTAACGCCCTGCCAGTGCCGGCGGTGGAGGCTGAGGACATCGCCAACGCGGTGGCATGGCTGGTGTCCGACGCGGCACGGTACGTCACAGGGGTGACGCTGCCGGTGGACGCGGGGGCAGTCGTCAAGCGCTGAGCCTCCGGCGTTGACTCTGCGGCCAGGGCGCCGTCCACTCGCACTTTCGCGCCCTGGATGCAGAGTCGATCGCGCTGGCCGTTTTCCGGTCGGCATCGCTGCGCGAACCATAGGCTGATCCCGTGAACCGGCTGTCCAGTGTCGATGCAGCGTTCTGGTTCGCCGAGACGCCCAGCTGGCATATGCATGGCAGCGGGCTGGCAATCTGCGATCCGTCTGAAGCGCCGGACTTTTCGTTCGATGCCGTCCGCGACCTGATCGCCTCGCGCCTGCCCGAGATCCCGCAACTGCGATACCGGGTGAGCGGCGCGCCGCTGGGGCTGGACCGGCCGTGGTTCGTCGAGGACGACGAGCTCGACCTCGACTTCCACATCCGGCACATCCGCGTGCCGCGACCGGGTGGTCGCGCTCAGCTCGACGAACTCGTCGAGCGTCTGATGTCACACAGGCTCGACCGCAGTAGACCGCTGTGGCAATTGTGGTTCATCGACGGTCTCGAGGACGGGCGCGTCGCCATCCTGACCAAGATGCATCACGCTGTCATCGATGGCATGTCGGGTGCGGGGTTAAGCGAAATCCTGTTCGACGTCACTGCGCAGTCCAGACCACCTGCGGGCGACGTGGACAGGTCGTTGGTAGGCGTCGGTATCCCCAGGTTCGAACAACGGGCACTTGGCTCGATTGTCAATGTCACCGTGATGACGCCCTACCGCCTTCTACGGATCGCCCGGCAGACGCTCGCACAGCAACTGGCCACGTGGCGACTACCCAACAAGCCGCCGCGGTACTTCGAGGCCCCGACGACACGGTTCAACGCTCCGCTCACGCCGCACCGGCGCGTCAGTGGTTGCCAGGTTGAACTGGACAGGGTGAAGGCAGTCAAAAACGCATTTGGTGTCAAGGTGAATGACGTTGTGCTGGCACTGGTTTCGGGCGCCTTGCGTCACTATCTGCTGGTACGAGGTGAGCTCCCCCACCGGCCGCTGGTCGCACAGGTGCCGGTATCGACCCGGGGCGACAGCATGGAAGTGGGCAACCAGATCAGCTCCATGACGGTGGGGCTGGCCACCGACGTCGCCGACCCGGCCAAGAGAATGCGGGCCATCTACGCCAATTCGCAGGGCGCGAAAGAAATGACCAAAGCGTTGACGGCACATCAGATCATGGGTCTAACAGAGACGACGCCACCCGGCCTGTTGGCGTTGGCCGCCCGCGCGTACACCGCAAGCCACGTCGGGGGTAACGTCGCCCCGATCAATCTGGTGGTCTCCAACGTTCCCGGAGTCGACTTTCCGCTCTATCTCGCGGGAGCAGTCGTCGAATACATGGTTCCGCTAGGACCGTTGGTGATGGATGTGGGTCTCAACATCACCTGTTTCAGCTACCGCGGATTGCTGCAATTCGGCTTCGTCACGACGCCCGAGATCGCCGACGACATCGACGAATTGGCCGCTGAAATCGAACCCGCACTGCAGAAGTTGGAAAAGGCCGCGGCCAAGCTCTAGATTTCGATGACGGTCGGCACGATCATCGGCTGGCGCCGGTAGGCCTCCCCCACCCACTTGCCGACAGTGCGCCGCACCGCTTGCGCGATCCGCGTGGGTTCCGTAACACGTTCTGCGGCAAGCAGTTCCAGTTCTTCTTCGACCTTGCGCGCGACGGATTCCAGTGCCTTGGGGTCTTCGGAGAACCCTCGGGAGTGCAGATGAACCGGGGCCGCGGGCCGGCCTGTTCCGCGACGCACCACCACCGTCACCGCGACAAACCCGGACGACAAGATGAGCCGCTCACCGAGCGTCGCGTCCCCGACGTCACCCAGCACCAGACCGTCGACGAACATCTTGCCCACCGGCACCGCTCCGGAAATAGTGGCGCGGCCGGCCATCAGATCGACACTGACACCGTTCTCCGCCAACAGGATTGACTCTTCGGGTACACCGGTACTTGCCGCGAGCGCGGCGTTGGCGCGCAGATGCCGCCATGTGCCGTGCACCGGCATCACGTTGCGGGGACGCACACCGTTGTACAGGAACAACAGCTCCCCGGCGTGGGCGTGCCCCGAAACATGCACGCGCACTTGTTGATTAGTGACCACCCGGGCGCCGATCTTCGACAGGGCGTCGATGACGCCGTAGATCGCTTCCTCGTTGCCGGGAATCAGCGACGACGACAACACGATCAGGTCGCCGGGAGTCAGCGTGATGCTGCGGTGCTCGCCGCGCGACATCCGCGACAGCGCCGACATCGGCTCGCCCTGCGTCCCGGTGGTGATCAGTATCACCTGCTCGGGCGACATGAGTTCGGCGGCGCCAATGTCCACTACGTCGTCGGCGGCCACCTTCAGGAAGCCGAGCTCGCGGGCGATGCCCATATTGCGAACCATCGAGCGGCCGACGAAGGACACCCTGCGGCCCAGCGACACGGCGGCGTCGATGATCTGTTGCACGCGAGCGACATTCGAGGCGAAACAGGCGACGATGACGCGTCCGTCGGCGGAACGGATCAGTCGGTGCAGCGCAGGTCCGATCTCGCTTTCCGACGGTCCGACGCCGGGCAACTCGGCGTTGGTGGAGTCCACCAGGAGCAGGTCGACGCCGGTGTCGCCGAGGCGCGACATGCCGGGCAGGTCGGTCGGACGGCGGTCCAGCGGCAGTTGGTCGAACTTGATGTCACCGGTGTGCAGCACCGTGCCCGCGCCGGTGTCGATCGCGATCGCAAGCGCGTCGGGGATCGAGTGGTTGACCGCGAAATAGCGGCAGTCGAACACCCCGTGCCGATGCTTCTGGCCCGCGGCGACCTCGATCAGAGTCGGCTTGAGCCGGTGCTCACGGCACTTCTCAGCCACCAGCGCCAGCGTGAACTTCGAGCCGACGACGGGGATGTCGCCGCGCAGCTTCAGCAGGAACGGAATCGCGCCGATGTGGTCCTCGTGCGCGTGGGTGAGCAGCAGCGCGTCCACGTCATCGAGGCGGTTCTCGATGTGGCGCAGGTCGGGCAGGATCAGGTCGACGGCCGGCTCGTCGTGCCCGGGGAACAGCACGCCGCAGTCGACGATCAGCAGTCGGCCGAGATGCTCGAAAACGGTCATGTTGCGACCGATTTCGCTGATACCGCCCAGAGCGGTCACCCGCAGAGCGCCGGGCGCCAACGGCCCCGGCGGCGTGAGGTCGGACATCAAACCAGCACCGCGGCGGCGCGCATGTCGGCGGCCAACTCGTCGGTCTGTTCGGCGGTGGCCGGCACTTGGGGAAGCCGTGGATCACCGACGTCGATACCCTGCAGCCGCAGACCGGCCTTCGACATCGTCACGCCGCCGAGCCGCCTCATCGCGGCGCACAGCGGGCTCAGTGACACGCTGATCTTCCGCGCGGTCGCGATGTCGCCGGATTCAAAGGCGGACAACAGATCTCGCACCTGACCGGGAGCCAGGTGGGAGATCACGCTGATGAATCCCGTCGCACCCATCGCCAGCCACGGCAGGTTCAGCGGGTCGTCACCGGAGTAGTACGCCAGCCCGGTCGATGCGATGATCTCCGCGCCACCGTGCAAGTCACCTTTGGCGTCCTTCACGCCGACGATGTTCGGGTGGTAGGCGAGCCTGCGGATGGTGTCGAAGTCGATCGGGATCACCGATCGCGGCGGGATGTCGTAGAGCAACACGGGCAGCGACACCGCGTCGGCGATCGCGGTGAAGTGCGCGAGCAGCCCGGCCTGCGGCGGCCGTGAGTAATACGGCGTGACGACCAGAAGACCGTGGGCGCCTTCGGCTTCGCACGCCTTGGCGAGCTTGACACTGTGGGCGGTGTCGTAGGTGCCGGCCCCGGCGATCACGCGGGCGCGGTCGCCGACCGCTTCGAGCACCGTGCGCAGCAGAGCCAACTTCTCGTCGTCGGTAGTCGTCGGAGACTCGCCGGTGGTGCCCGATACCACCAGCCCGTCGCAGCCAGAGACAATCAGGTGGTTGGCCAGCCGCGCGGCGGCGGGCAGGTCCAGAGCGCCGTCCGCGTCGAAGGGCGTCACCATCGCGGTCAGCACGGTGCCCAGTTGCGCGCCGACGTCCATTCCGCTGGTGCTCACGGGGTTCAAGGTTACCCGGCTGCCCTCACGCTTCCGTCGCTAGCGGAGACGTGGCGACCTCGCTGCCGTCGGCCAGCGTGGTGATCTCGAAGTCCGCGAACACCGCAGGGGCGAGGTCGGCGAGCTGGCGCAGGCAGGCGATCGCGAGGCGGCGGATCTCCACGTCGGCGTGTTCGCTGGCTCGCATCGCGATGAAATGCCGCCACGCGCGGTAGTTGCCGGTGACGACGATGCGGGTCTCGGTTGCGTTCGGCAGCACGGCCCGGGCGGCTTGACGCGCCTGCTTGCGCCGCAGCACGGCGTTGGGTTCATCCGCGAACTTGGCCTCAAGTTTGGCCAGCAGCTGTGCGTAGGTCTCCCGGCTGGCGTCGGCCGCGGCCAGGAAGAGCTCCTGCAGTTCGGGGTCGTCGTCGATGCCCGGCGGCAGCACCACCTGCGAGTCGTGTTCCGGCACGAACCGCTGCGACAGCTGCGAGTAGGAGAAGTGCCGGTGCCGGATCAGCTCGTGGGTGCACGAGCGGGAGACGCCGGTGATGTAGAACGACACCGACGCGTGCTCGAGCACCGAGAAATGCCCGACGTCGATGATGTGTCGCAGGTAGGACGCGTTCGTCGCCGTCCGCGGGTTCGGCTTCGACCAGCTCTGGTAGCAGGCGCGTCCGGCGAACTCGACCAGCGCCTGGCCGCCGTCCGCGTCGGTGCTCCACGGCACGTCCGGCGGCGCGATGAACTCGGTCTTCGCGATGAGCTGCACTCGCAGCGACGCGGTCTCGGCCACGGTGTAGACCCTATCCGGCGGCCGTTCGCCGGCCTGTACAGTCGCTAGTATGGCTGTACGGCTTCTACGATATGGTTGACCGTATGAAGACGACGGTGAATCTCCCTGACGAGCTCATCCGAGAGGCGCAGGAGCTCGCCCGTCAGCAGCGCACCACTTTGCGGGAGTTGATCGAAACTGGTTTGCGTGCCGTGGTCAGGCAACGCTCGAACGAGTCCGCTTTCATGCTTGAAGACGCCAGCATCGACGGTGATGGTCTACAACCGGCGTTCCGCGGTGCCTCGTGGGAGCAGATCCGGAACACCATCTACGAGCACCCCGCATGATCGCCGTCGACACCAACATCCTGGTGTACGCGCATCGCCGCGACGCCGAGTTTCACGCCACGGCCGCCGAACGGGTCAAAGCGCTTGCGGAAGGCAGATCGGCATGGGCGATCCCCTGGCCTTGCTTGTACGAATTCTTCGCGATCACCACACACCCGAGGATCTATGGCCCGCCCAGCACGCCGAATCAAGCGATTGCGCAGATCGAAGCCTGGCTGGCGTCACCACCGCTGACGTTGCTCAGCGAAACGCCGGGTTACTGGGACCGGCTGAAGGCAATGCTCGCCACCGGGAAAGTCGCCGGTCCGATTGTGCATGACGCGCGGATTGCTGCGCTGTGCGCAGCGCACGGTGTGCGCGAGTTATGGTCTGCCGACCGCGATTTCGGCCGGTTCGGTTCGTCGTTGACCGTGCGAAACCCATTGGTCGGCTGATCCCGCGACTGTGTGGTCTTGTACGGCCACCGCGGCGTGTCGCGTACAACACCGCACAGTCGCGGCGTTCACCCGATCGCGGCGCGCAACGCGGCCGCGAGATCGCCGCTCTCGCCTACGGTCACCCGGCTCAGATCCCGCCATGACGCCATCGACTGCATTTCGGCCGCGAGCGTGGCCGCGACGCGCACCGGTGACTCCCCTGGCTCGACGAAAGCGCCCACGACGTGCAGTGCGTCGTCGACGCGCTTCAAGTCGACCCGGCCCACCAGCCGGCCGTCGAGCAGAAACGGCCACACGTAGTAGCCGTATTGACGCTGCCTTGCGGGTGTGTAGATCTCGATGCGGTAGTGAAACCCGAACAGCCGCTGCACCCGCGGACGGAAGAAGATCAGCGGGTCGAACGGGCACAACAAAGCCGTGCCGCGGTCGGTGCGCGGCACGGCTTGGCCGGCCCGAAGATAAGCCGGCGCAGACCACCCGTCGACGTCGACGCGTTCCAGCTCACCCGACGCAACCAGCGCAGCGACCGCGGGCTTGGCGTGCCCAGCCGGGAGCCGGAAGTAGTCGCGAATGTCGGCCTCGGTGCCCACCCCCAACGCCGTCGCCGCCCGCAACGTCAGCTCGCGGACGGCCTCGTCGTCGGGGATGTGCCGCGCCAGCACCTCGGGCGGCAGCACCCGCTCGGTCAGGTCGTAGTGCCGCGCAAAGCCCACCCGCGTCGCCGTGGTGAGCACTCCTGACGCGAACAGCGCCTCGGCCACCCACTTGGTGTCGCTGCGGTTCCACCACGGGCCCTTCCCGCGGCGCGGCTCCGCATTCAGGTGCGCCTCGATCTCGCCGGCTGTCGACGGCCCGAGTTCGGCGACCGCGTCGGCAATGTCGTCGGCGAGTTGCGGGTTGGCCTTGACGATGTGCGTGCCCCAGCGGCCGTGCCGGTACTGGCGCATCCGCCACCGCAGCAGCGGCCAGTCGTCGACCGACATCAGCGCGGCTTCGTGTGCCCAGTACTCGACCAGCAGCCGCGGCGAGCGCGCGCTGTGGCTCCACGCCGCCCGATCCAGAACCTCGCGGTCATAGGGGCCGAGTCGGCTGAACACCGGCGCGTAGTGCGCGCGAACTGCCACCGACACCGAATCAAGCTGCAGCACTTGGATTCTCGTGATCAGCCGACGCAGATGCGCTCTGGTGACCGGTCCCCGTGGCGCCGGCTCGGTGAAGCCCTGAGCGGCAACGCCCACCCGGCGGGCCTGATCGGCTGTCAGTCGGCTCATCGCCGCCGGTAGCTGCTGAACCGGTAGCGCAGACCGGCGTCGCTGATCTGCCACTGCCCGTCCTGAGCCACCCAGCCCTCGTCGAGCACCGGCGCGACCGCGTCGTCGTCCTGGCGCGGCATGTCGACGTCGACTTCGGTGATTTCACAGCGGATCGCGAGCGGCAGCGCCAGCGCATAGATCTGTGCGCCGCCGATCACCCACACCTCGTCGTCGGTCAACGCATCGTCAAGCGACGTCACGACGTCGGCGCCCTCTGCCGCGTAGCCAGCTTGCCGGGACAGCACGACGTTCCGCCGGCCCGGCAGCGGCCGGACCCGCGCCGGTAGCGACTCCCACGTGCGCCGGCCCATCACCACGGTGTGGCCCATCGTCAGGTCCTTGAACCGGGACAGGTCCTCGGGTAGCCGCCATGGAATGCTGTCGGCGCGGCCGATCACCCCCGTGGCCGACTGAGCCCAGATCAGGCTCACGCTCATACAGCCACGGGCGCCTTGATCGCCGGGTGCGGGTCGTAGTTCAGGATCGCGACGTCGTCGTAGGTGTAGTCGAACAGCGAATCACGCTGCGCCAGAACAAGTTCGGGGTATGGCCGTGGGTCGCGACTGAGCTGCGCGGTGACCTGCTCGACGTGGTTGTCGTAGATGTGGCAGTCGCCGCCGGTCCAGACGAACTCGCCGACGCCAAGGCCCGCCTGCGCGGCCATCATGTGGGTCAGCAGCGCGTAGCTGGCGATGTTGAACGGCACGCCGAGAAACAGGTCGGCGCTGCGCTGGTACAGCTGACAGCTCAGCCGTCCGTCCGCGACGTAGAACTGGAAGAACGCATGGCACGGCGGCAGCGCCATATGCGGGATGTCGGAGACGTTCCATGCCGACACGATGATCCGGCGCGAGTCCGGGTCGGTGCGCAGCAACTCCAGCGCCGCGCTGATCTGGTCGACGTGCTCGCCGGACGGCGTTGGCCAGGACCGCCATTGCACGCCGTAGATCGGCCCGAGATCGCCTGTGTCCGAGGCCCATTCGTCCCAGATCGTGACACCGTGGTCGTGCAGCCAGCCGACGTTGGAGTCGCCGCGCAGAAACCACAGCAGCTCGTAGATGACCGATTTCAGGTGCACCTTCTTGGTGGTGATCAGCGGGAAGCCGGCGGACAGGTCGTAGCGCAGCTGCTGGCCGAACAGGCTTCGAGTGCCGGTGCCCGTGCGATCGGATTTCGCCGTTCCCCGCTCCATCACCAGTCGCAGCAGATCCTCGTAGGGCGTGGCGATGGGCACGCCGGTCAGCTTACTTGGGAAGCCCACGAGTAAAACGGAACCATGCCGAGCGTCTCCGCGACTGTCACCACACCTGACGGAGAGTGCCCCGTCACCCTGCACACACCCAACGGCACCGGCCCGTGGTCGGCCGTCGTCATGTTCCCCGACGCCGGCGGCGTCCGCGACACGTTCCACGACATGGCCGACACATTGGCGGGCTTCGGGTATGCGGTGCTGCTGCCCGACGTCTACTACCGGCACGCTGGTTGGCGGCCGTTCGACATGAAAACCGTCTTCAACGATGAGCAGGAGCGCAGGCGGCTGTTCGGCATGATCGGCACTATGACGCCGGACATGATGTCCGCCGACGCGGCCGCATTGTTCGACTTCCTTGCGCAGCGGCCCGAGGTGCGCGGCGAGAGGTTCGGCGTCTGCGGCTATTGCATGGGCGGACGCATGTCGGTCATCGTCGCCGGCCGGCAACCCGACCGCGTCGCCGCGGCCGGATCGATCCACGGCGGCGGGCTGGTGACGGACGGCGCGGACAGTCCCCATCTACTGGCCGACCGCATGACGGCGACGGTCTACGTCGGTGCCGCGGCAAACGATGCGTCCTTCACTCCGGAGCAGGCGGAGATCCTCGACAAGGCACTGGAAGCAGCAGGGGTGCCGCACACGATCGAGACGTACCACGCCGGACACGGGTTCGCGGTGCCCGACAACGCGCCGTACGACGCCGACGCCGCCGAGCAGCATTTGCTGGCGCTGCGGCGATTGTTCGATTCGACGCTGCCTGGCTAGTGCTTGCGGCGCCGCAGCAGCATTGCCACGCTTCGACGCAGGCCGCGGAACGCATAGAACGCGGTGACCACGCAGATGATGATGAGCGCGATGAGCATCGGCAGCCAATTGCTGGCGCGATTCTCTTTGGTCCACCAAATGATCGTGAACAGCACCGCGCAGACGAACA
>DASWBF010000399.1:0-1568 GCA_036390735.1 Mycobacterium sp.
GCCCGCGTTCGGGATTCTCGAGCATGTGGGCCGGCGGTCCGGGAAGCGCTATCGCACGCCGCTGAACGTGTTCAGCACTGACGACGGCGTGGCGATCCTGCTCACTTACGGGCCCAACCGGGACTGGCTGAAGAATCTGACGTCCGCGGGGCGCGGGCGAATCAGCGCTACGGCAAGACGTTTGAGGTCACCGACCCCCGGGTGATGCCGAAGGCGGTGGCAGCGCCGTCGGTCAGGAGGCTGTGGCGGCCGATCTTCTCTCGACTGCCGTTCGAGTACGCACTGCTGTTGAAAAGGACTGACAGATGACGAGTTTCGCTCGACGACGGGCGCAACTGAACCGGAAGGTCACCAACCCGCTGGTGCGGCCGATCAGCGGCTGGGTGCCGGCGTGGTCGATCGTCGAGCATGTCGGGCGACGCTCCGGCAAGACCTACCGAACCCCGGTGTCGGTCTTCCGGACGGACGACGGCGTCGCGATCCTGCTGCCCTACGGCACCGACACCGACTGGGTGAGGAACGTGCGAGCCGCCAACGGCGGTCAGGTGAAGTTGAGCGGCAAGACATTTCGGGTGACGAGCCCGCGGATCGTGCCGACCGCCGATGCGGTGGAGACGGTCAAGCCCCCGTGGGGGCGGATCATGAAGGCGACGGGCATCGAGTCGACGCTGCTGCTCACGCGTGCCAGCTGAGGATCTCGCCCTCGCCCTTCGTGAGCACGGTGGCGGGCATGACCCGCAGCCTGCGGGGCGTCAGCCGGAGCGCGGCGAAGTCGTCGGACGTGGGTCCGCCATGCCACTGGGGAATGATCGCGGGGTCGTAGCCGACGGGTGCGGGACCGTTCTTGAACATCTCCCACACCGTGGTGCAGGTGTCGTCGTCGAGGTACCACTGCGCCAGGCACTCGGCGCTGCAGGTGTCGTGGTTGGTGGTCCAGTAGCTGATCGAGACCTCGGGGTGCGCGGCGAGGTGCTCGTGCTTCAGCTTCGTCGGGACGGTGGCGATCCAGCCCGTCAACGTGGACCCGTCCCACTGCCAGATCGGGTGCAGGATCCGGGTGCGCGGTCTGCCGTCGGCGTCGACCGTGGCAACCGTCGCCCAGACGATCGAATGGGCCATGTCGACGAATGCGGGCGCGATGCGTTCCAGCGGCGTCATGCGGGCCTACGTTAGACGATCTTCTTCGGATGACGTCGCCAGTTCACGTTCGCGCAGCGCCGAGGGCAAGCTCGGCAGAAAGTGGGCGGTGGCGAACACCCGGACGTCGTCTGCAGTGTCCAGCGGCCGCGATGACGGCAGCAGCAGCGCCATCAACGCGTAGCGCAGGATCGTGTCGGCGAGTTCGTCGACGGCCTGCTCACCGATCCGCTCGGCGAACCCCGTGAGGAAGATCACGCGCAGCGCGTCGGCCATCCGCTTGATCGCCGCGGGGTAATGCCGGTGCGCGAGCTGCAGCGTCATTGCCGGCTCGTCGGTGATCATCCGGTTCAGCACGCGATGGCGGCGCAGTTGCATGATCGCCGACGTGAACGCCTCGACGTAGTAATTACTCTGCGGCCCAGCGTCTT
>DASWBF010000400.1:0-8306 GCA_036390735.1 Mycobacterium sp.
CGGAGACTCCCGCGCCGGCACCTGCGGCGCCGAAGTCCTCCAGCGCGTCGCGGCGAGTGCGCGCCCGCCTGGCGCGCCGGATGACCGCCCAGCGCAGTGCCGTCAATCCCGTGCTCGAGCCGCTGGTCGCGGTGCACAAGGAGATCTACCCGAAGGCCGACCTGACGATGCTGCAGCGGGCATACGAGGTCGCCGAGGAACGTCACGCCACCCAGTTCCGCCGCTCCGGCGATCCATACATCACCCATCCGCTGGCCGTCGCGAACATTCTGGCCGAACTCGGCATGGACACCACCACGCTGATCGCCGCGCTGCTGCACGACACCGTCGAGGACACCGGCTACACACTGGAGGCGCTGACCGCCGATTTCGGCGAAGAGGTCGGGCATCTGGTCGACGGGGTCACGAAGCTGGACAAGGTGGTGCTGGGCAGCGCCGCCGAAGGGGAGACCATCCGCAAGATGGTGATCGCGATGGCCCGCGATCCCCGCGTGCTGGTGATCAAGGTCGCCGACCGACTGCACAACATGCGTACTATGCGGTTCCTGCCACCGGAGAAGCAGGCCCGCAAGGCCCGCGAAACACTGGAAGTCATTTCGCCACTGGCACATCGGCTCGGCATGGCGACCGTCAAGTGGGAGCTCGAGGACCTGTCGTTCGCGATCCTGCACCCGAAGCGCTACGAGGAGATCGTGCGGTTGGTGGCCGACCGGGCCCCCTCGCGTGACACCTACCTGACCAAGGTGCGCACCGAGATCGTGTCGGCGCTGAACGCGTCGAAGATCAACGCGGTCGTCGAGGGCAGGCCCAAGCACTACTGGTCGATCTACCAGAAGATGATCGTCAAGGGCCGCGACTTCGACGACATCCACGACCTGGTGGGTGTGCGCATCCTGTGTGACGAGATTCGCGACTGCTACGCCGCTGTGGGCGTGGTGCATTCGCTGTGGCAGCCGATGGCCGGGCGGTTCAAGGACTACATCGCCCAGCCGCGGTTCGGGGTGTACCAGTCGCTGCACACCACGGTGGTGGGCCCCGAGGGCAAGCCGCTGGAGATACAGATCCGCACCCGCGACATGCACCGCACCGCCGAGTACGGCATCGCGGCGCACTGGCGTTACAAGGAAGCCAAGGGGCGCAACGCAGTTCTTCATCCTCACGCTGCCGCCGAGCTCGACGACATGGCATGGATGCGTCAACTGCTCGACTGGCAGCGGGAGGCCGCCGACCCGGGCGAATTCCTCGAGTCGTTGCGTTACGACCTTGCGGCGCAAGAGATTTTCGTGTTCACCCCCAAGGGGGACGTGATCACGCTGCCGGCCGGGTCCACACCGGTCGACTTCGCCTATGCCGTGCACACCGAAGTCGGCCACCGATGTATCGGCGCCAGAGTCAACGGCCGGCTCGTCGCGCTGGAGCGCAAGCTCGAAAACGGCGAAGTGGTAGAGATTTTCACGTCCAAGGCGCCCAACGCCGGCCCGTCGCGAGACTGGCAGCAGTTCGTGGTGTCGCCACGCGCGAAGGCGAAGATCCGGCAGTGGTTCGCCAAGGAGCGCCGCGAGGAAGCGTTGGAGGCGGGTAAGGACGCGATTGCGCGTGAAGTGCGCCGCGGCGGACTTCCGTTGCAGCGGTTGATGAATGCCGAGTCGATGGGTGCTTTGGCGCGCGAGCTGCGCTACGCGGACGTGTCCGCGTTGTACACGGCGGTGGGCGAGGGCCACGTGTCGGCGCGGCACGTGGTGCAGCGGCTGCTGGCGCAGTTGGGCGGCGACGAGGCCGCCGAGGACGAGCTGGCCGAACGGTCGACGCCCGCCACGATGCCGGTGCGTCAGCGCAACACCGAAGACACCGGCGTGGCGGTGCCCGGCGCGCCCGGCGTGCTGACCAAGCTGGCCAAGTGCTGCACGCCGGTGCCGGGGGACAACATCATGGGCTTCGTCACCCGCGGCGGCGGAGTCAGCGTGCACAGGACGGACTGCACCAACGCCGCGTCACTTCAGCAGCAGTCCGAGCGGATCATCGACGTCGAGTGGGCGCCGTCGCCGTCGTCGGTGTTCTTGGTGGCCATCCAGGTGGAGGCACTCGACCGGCACCGGCTGCTGTCCGACGTCACCCGGGTGCTGGCCGACGAGAAGGTCAACATCCTGTCCGCGTCGGTGACCACATCCGGTGACCGCGTGGCGATCAGCCGCTTCACGTTCGAGATGGGCGACCCCAAGCATCTGGGCCACGTGCTCAACGTCGTGCGCAATGTCGAGGGCGTCTACGACGTCTACCGGGTGACCTCCGCAGCCTGACTTCGCCGCAAGCATCACGACGCACCGCATTTTGCGGCAGCATCATTGCTCGCTGCCTCTCATGTTCATCGTGTAGCACACCGCCGTACCGTCGAGCACTACCGTGCCGTCTTGCCGGGTGACCGTGGTCTTGAGCTCGGTGATCGGCTTGTCGGTACGGACGGCGATGACCTCTACCCGGCCGGTGATCGTGTCGCCGGGGCAAACCGGAGCCGTGAAAGCCCAGTTGACATTGAGGAACACCGTTCCAGGGCCGGGCAACTTCTCAGCCACAACCGCATTCAGGATCGCAGTGGTGACACCGCCCTGGACGACAATCTTGCCGAAGCGGGACGCCCGGGCCGCGGTGTCGTCGTAGTGCAGGGGGTTGCGGTCGCCGCTGATGAGTGTGAAGAGTGCAATGTCATTGTCACCGATGGTGCGCGACAGTTCAGCGGTCTGGCCAACCATAGGAGTGCGCATCAAGCTGAAGGTCATTGGGTTTCTCCTTACGTGCGTGAGGGGGTTCGCGTGCCCCGAGCGCCGCCATCGCCCCCGCGCCGATCACCGGACCCGGTGCCAGCAGCAGGAAGGCGTATTGCCAACCGACGAGGTCGGCGGCGACGGGTACGAGCTGGACCGTCACTACGGTCAACAGGAAGCCGACCGCCGTTTGTGCGGTCAGTGCGGTGCCAACGAGGCTCTTGTTCGCGATCTCGCTGAGCGAGGTGGAGAAACACCGGAGTCGGCGATGACGGCCGCGCCCCACACGAGCAGGAACATGACCAGCGCGGGTGTCGTCGCGGTGAAAAAGAACGGGGAGGCGACGCAGCAGGCTGCGCTGATGACGAGCGCGGTCACCGCGGCGGCGCTACGTCCAAAGCGGTCCGACGCCCATCCGCCGAGCAGGCATCCGGCCGTGCCGGCGATTCCGATCGCGCAGAACGAAATGATGGCGGTCGAGGTGCCGCCCCCGTCGCTTGTTTGCTGCCGGCCAGCTCGAAGGAAGGTAGGCAGCCAGGTCCATAGCGCGTACAGCTCCCACATGTGCCCGAAGTAGGCCGCGTTGGTGAGCCGGAAGCCGCGTTCGGCGAACATCGCCATGAGATGCCGGGGATTTGGGATGATCGGCCTCTTGTCCAGATGCGGGCCGGGCACGATGGCCATTACCGCGATGGCGGCCCCGGCTGCGGACAACGTCGCGGCAATGGCCATCACCGTTCGCCAGGGCAGCGGCCCGAGACCGCTGATGAGATGAGGGAACGCGGAGCCGAGAGTCAACGAGCCGATCAGGATTCCGAACCATTGGCCTCGATCGGCGGATTCAGACCAGGAGGCCATCAGCTTCATGCCCACCGGGTAGACGCCAGCGAGTGCCACCCCGGTGAGGAATCTCAGTGGGATGGCCTCGCAGAGACCGTGCGCGAGGACGGCGAGCGCCGCAGTGCACGTGGCGGCGCATGCGGCGCCCGCGGCGAGCAGGTGCTGCGGTGTGATGCGGTCTGCGAGATGGAGCAGTGTCGAGGCAACTGCGCCGGCGGCGAAGCCGATCTGCACTGACGTGGTCAGCCATCCCGAGGCCATAGAGCCAAAGCCCCACTCTGCGCGGAGGTTCGGTACGACCGCGGCGGCCGAGAACCAGACCGACAATGCCAGAATCTGGACTAGTGCGATGAGGGATCGTTGCCTGTTTGGACGTAACGCGGTCATGTCGGCTACCCGGCGAGACGCGGTCGTTCGTTAGGGCCGTCGAGCCCGCGCAGTGCGTCGACCTCGGGCTGCATGGCGCGGCTCAGCGCCCGAAGGAGCCCGCGCAGTTCGGCCAGATCCCATTGGTAGCTGGCGATGCGCTCGGTGAGGTCGAAAAGGGGCTCGGACAGCCGGTTTCGGATGTGTTGGTAGTCACGCAGCGCGGCGAGTTGCGCCGGTCCACCGCGTGGTGCCGTGAGCACTGCCTGGGCGAGCAATTCGGCGTCGCGCAGGGCGTCGGTGATGCCGTGTGCGGTGATGGGGTCCTTGTAGTAGCCAGCGTCACCGACCAGCGCCCAGCCCGGACCGCCGCCGGAGCGGATGTAGCCGGGCATGCCGGGGAAGCCGCGGAGCGGACCGGCGGGCGGCGTGTCGGCGATGGATCGAGCCACCTGCGGTACTGCTTCTGCGAGCAGCAACCGGAAGGACGTGTCGAGACTGTTGGACCGCATGGTGTCGAACCGAGCGGTTGGGGTGCCCGCCCAGACGCAGGCCAATCCGTCACCGGTCGGCACCACGCCCGCGGTGACTCCCGGTCGGTAGGCCCAGTGGTAGCGGTCGCGCGCGAGCCCGGGGAAGTAGCCGTAAATGATCGCGCCCGATGCCGTGCCGCGGCGCTGAAACTCGGCGTCGACCGCCTCGGCGACCATCGAGCCGCGCCCGTCGGCGCCGACGGTGATCGTGGCGGTGGCTCGGAACGACGTGCCGGTTCCGCGGCTGACGCCCTCGACACCACGTACTTTGCCGCGGTCGGTCAGCAGGCGGGTGACGCGAGCGGGACTGCGGATTTCGGCGCCGGCTTCGCGCGCCGCGTCGAGCAGCAGCGCGTCGAGCACCGTTCGCCGTGGGGCCCGCAGCGCGGATATTCCGTCGAGGGTGCGGATTTCGACCGTCTCGGTGTCATCGCCGTAGCTGAACTGGGTCGCGCGAATGGCGGGGGTGCCGGTGGCGATGACCGCGTCGAGCAGCCCCCAGCGGTGCAGTTGCGTCACGCCGCCGCGCATGAGCGCATGCGTAGACAAAGTGTCGGTGCCCTGTCGGGCGGCTTCGATGACCAGCACCCGCAGTCCGGCGCGCGCAAGGAGCATCGCGGTGGCGGCGCCCCCGACGCGCCCGCCGACGACGATCACGTCGTAGTGGTTTTCCATGGGGTGCTCCTTACGTGGCATCGAGGTAGCGGACGAGGTGGCCGGTGAGATCGGCGGCATCGGCGGCGGCGCCGTCGATGAGTGTCGACTTCCGGCGCCGCAGAAACGGCATGCCGATCAGATAGAGGCCGGGACTGGCGGTCACGCCGCCGTCGTGGTCGACTCGGCCCTTGCGGTCGAATATCGGGACATCCAGCCACGACAGATCCGGCCGCAATCCAGTGGCCCAGATGATCGTCTGGATTTCGCCGGAGCGAAGGTCGAGTGTTAGTCGCGCGGGGGAGGGAACCTGGGTGGGGGCAAACCGTTGCGGCGGACCAAGGTCCTCCAGACCGGCTTTGGCGGCCCATGTGTCGATGGTGTCGAGCAGCCGTCCCAGCTTCAGGTCAGCCAGCGTAAAGACGTTGGCCAGCGAGCCGGAGAATTGTGCAAGCCCATCCCGGATACCGGCCAGTCGCCCCACGAGTTGCACACCGATGCCGCGCAAGGCGTTGAGGTCCAGGGTTTTTCGCTCGGGTGTGCCGACCAACTGCATCGACGGCAGTCTGCTAGCTCGGGGGAGGTCGGGGATCTCGTCGTAGCGCTCGTCGAGCAGCCCTGTTGCATCCATCCACCAGAGGATGTCCCTGCCGCGATAGGTGCGCGGCATTCGTACGTGCTCGCCGACGGCCAGCGTGACCGGACGCCCGGAGCGGTGCAGTTCCTCTGCGATCTGGATCCCGCTCGCCGAAGCGCCGACGACGAGGACGCCCCCATCGGGCACCTCACTGGGGTTGCGGTACTCCGTCGGCGTGAGGGTGGTGATGCCCGCGGGAATGGCGTGCTGCAGCGCCGGCACGCGTGCCACGGCCGAGCCGCCGGAGGCGGAGACCACCGTGCGTGCGTGCCATGTGTCCTGATCGGTGTGCACCAGGTAGCCGCGCTCGACCGACCGCACCGACGTCACGGTGGTGTTGGCCTGCACCGGTGCAGCCGTCTCCTTTGCGTAGTCGGTAATGAGTTGCGCGGTCTCCGAGGCCGAGAGGTAGCCATCGGGATCGTCGCCGCGGTAGGCATAGTCGGGCAGCCGGGTCATCCAGTTCGGCGTCAGCAACCGCAGCGAGTCCCAACGCTGCGTGTGCCATGAGTTCGCCACCTCGCCGCGTTCCAGTACCACATGGTCGATGGACTTTTCGGCGAGGCAGCGACTCATCGCGAGCCCGCAGTGGCCGGCGCCTACCACGACGGTGGTTGTCTTAAGCACTTTGGGCTCCAGTGTTTTCAGGCGACGTCGACGATGACGTCGGTTGGGTTGGTGATGATGTCGTAGACCGCGGAGCGCTTCTGTGACTGGGCCACCAGCGCTCGGATCTCGTCCGCCGTGGCATCAGCGTCGATCTTGTAGGTCACCCTGATGCCGCTGAAACCGTTGCGGATGTCGGGGTCCACGCCGAGGATGCCCTGGATGTCTTCGCCGGCTTCGATGGTCGCGTGCACCGAGCGCAACTGAATTCCACGCCGTTGCGCGATCGACGCGATACCGGCGGTCAGGCAGCCGCCGAGGGCGACCAGCACGTATTCGACCGGCGTGGCGCCTTTGTCGTGCCCGGCGAACGCCAACGGATGATCGACGTCATAGGTAAACGGAGCCTCGTGGTGTTGCTCCTCACCAAGTCCATAGAACGTGTCGACGGTGGATCGGCTGTGGGTGCCGTTGACCCAGTCGACCTGTGTGCGCCATTGGAATTGGGCGAGTTCTGGGGCATCGGCTAACGCGTTGCGGGCCCCGAGCAGGGCGTCGACGTTCACTCCGTTGTCAACGGATGTGTTCAGCGTGGTCATGTGTTTTCCTTTTCTGTGTGGACCGGATCCATCGGGGAACCGGCGGGTTGGTGTAGGTGTTTTGACTACGGTTTCCGTTGCGGCGCAGCCTCTTCAGGCTGCATGCCGATTGGCTGGCTCTACGTCACTTCACCTCCTTCAAAGCTCTTTGCCAGCAATCCATTACGGACTGCATGTTCGTTCCTGCCCTCTCTAGGCAGGATTGAGCGGTCGTAGCGCGTGCACTCACTCGCTCGTGCTCATACACGTACTCCCCGTACTGGGAATGGATGTTCACCGCTCCACCGCCGTTCGGGTGAACTGTGAGCGCAGCATCCGAGAATTCATCGAAGCCTCTGCCCGTATGCTGGTCGCGCTGAGCGGCATGGGTGCTTCGCGTCGGCCAGTGCAGATGATCATGCGGAAATGGTCGGCCCGACAGCCTTGCCCGCACATGAGGCATTCGCCCCAAAAATCTAAACCGTGCCGGCGCTTCCGAAGAGGCCGGAAATGTCTTACCGGAGCGAGCTGCCGGTCAGGCCGTGCCATGTCGCCTACACGCTCTTGGCCTATATGTGTTCCACCTGATTGCGCACCGTCTTCTCCGAAATCCAAAGGGCCGAAGCGATCTCCTGGCTGGTTCGCCCCTGTGCGGAGCAATACCTCGGCCTCGCGTCGAGTCAACCCCCCGGCCCGGGGACTTTGCGATTTTGGGGCAAACGCCTCATGCGACCACGTAAGCGTCGGACCGATGATCAAGGCTGAGCGGCCAGCCGGGCCGGGAACACTGCACAAGGGATACGCGATGAGCACCATCTCCACGATGAGGACCGGGCATCATCGGCGGGCGGACGGATCGCTGGTCAGGGTGGATGTCGAGTTGGGCCGCTGGGTGGGCAGTCTTTACACACCGGACATGCGGGTCAAGGCACGAATTGTCGGCAGTGACGTCGATGTTCATGCGTGGGCTATTCAGTCGATGACCAACGGGTGACGTTCGTGAATGTGCTCCGTCGACCTCGACAAGCGCCAGGAATTCCCGTGGCCCGTGCTCGAGGAGGCCGCCGAACGGGGTTTCTATAGCCCGCTGTTCTACCGCGACCTGATCGGCGACCCGACGGGTCTGTCGTTGCCGATGTCCGGGCCACCGAACGGGCGATCCAGACCATGGGCGGGTGGGGCTACATCACCGACCATCCCGTCAGAAGTGGTACCGAGACGCCAAGCTGTACACCCACTTCGAGGGCACCGGCGAGATCCAGCGGGTCGTGAGCTCCAACGCGCTGGGTGCCGCCGGCGAGGAACCGCCGCTGCATTTCGAGCTCGAACCGTC
>DASWBF010000401.1:0-3067 GCA_036390735.1 Mycobacterium sp.
GGCAGCGGACCCGTCGGCGTCAGCAACGGACCGGTCGGCGTCGGCAACGGACCGGTCGGCGTCAGCAACGGACCGGTCGGCGTCGGTAGCGGACCCGTCGGCGTCAGCAACGGACCGGTCGGCGTCAGCAACGGACCGGTCGGCGTCAGCAACGGACCGGTCGGCGTCGGTAGCGGACCCGTCGGCGTCGGCATCGGCGTCGACACCGGCGGCGTTTCGGCAGACGGTGATGTCGATGTCGATGTCGATGTCGATGTCGATGTCGAGTCCGGGATCGCAGGCACCGTCAGGAAAGTCAACGGCGACGACGGCAGCGGCGGAAGCGGCTCTCCCGGCGGCGGCAGCGTGGCCTCGGGATTGCGCTCAATCACCTGGACGGTCAACGCGTTGTATTGCTCGACCAACTGCTGCTGGGCCGCGACGTCGTCGACGCTCTGCACGGTGGTGGACAGCGTGACGAGCCTCTGCTGCGCCTCGTCCCAGTTGCCCTCTTGAACCAGCTGACGCACCTGGGCCAATTGCTGTGAAGCCAGCGCCACCGCGTCGTCGCGCGTTTTCGTCGACTCGCCGAACAGCATGCTGCGCAACCCGTAGAGCGCATCGCCCGGCCCTGCGTCGTACACGACGGCGCCGAAGCCGCCGATGCACAGCACCGCAGCAGCCGCTGCACCGATCGCGGTCAACCCAAACCTGTTGCGGCGCGGCGGTTTCTGTGTCTTGGCCAGCGCGGCAGACGCCTGTACCAGGGTCACCACTTGGGTGTCGGGGCGGCTGCGCACGTCGTCACGCCAACCGCCCAGCATCGCCGACAAAGGATCCACCGGCGACATCCGAGCGCCGGAGGCGAGCGCATCGACGAAACGGTCGGTGCGCATGACGGCGTCGAGGCTGGGGTCGTGCTCAGGCATAGCCGGCCCCGATCATCTCTTCGCGCAGCCGCGTCAACGCGCGATGCTGCGCGACTCGCACCGCACCCGGTGAGCTGCCGACTGCTTCGGCGGTCTCCTCCGCAGAAAGCCCCACGACCACACGCAGGATCAGGATTTCGCGCTGCTTCTCCGGCAGAATCTGCAGAAGTGCGTTCATCCGGGCCGACGATTCGGCGTCGAGGGCCATCTGCTCGGGCCCGGCCTCGAACGTGGCTCGTTCGGGGATGACCTCGGTGGGCTCGGCACGGTTGCGCCCGGCCGCACGGTGGGCGTCTGCCACCTTGTGGGCCGCGATGCCGTACACGAACGCCAAGAAGGGCCTCCCCTGGTCCCTGTAGCGAGGCAACGCCGTGATGGCGGCCAAGCACACCTCCTGAGCCACATCGTCTGCCGAAAGACCGCTGCGCTCCGCCGTTCCGAGCCTCGCGCGGCAATACCGAACGACGATCGGACGAACGGTCTCCAGCACTTCGCGGAGTGCGCCACGATCCCCCCCCACTGCGTCAGCAACGACAGCATCGAGGCGATCTCCCGAATTTGTCATCGACGACGGCGTCTCCAACGTTACGAGCCGAGCGCTTCTCGGCGACGTAACGACAATAACGATCCAACAACGTTGTTCGGGTTCAGCGGCACCAAACGCCACCGGCGCGGCGCACTGCCTGCGCGCACGCGTCGCGAATCGCGGTCAATTGATCTGCTCGGGCGGGATCGCCGACGATGTCGACGAGCAAACTGGCCAGCGCCCATTGCAGCGGAACCAGCCCCAACGTGGCCGTCGCCGACAGCGCATCGTCGGCGACGGCGCGCGCTTCGTCGATCCGGCCGGCGCTGCACAGTGCGGCGGCGTACACCACCTGCGTTTTCACCCGGTGCCGTGCCGACGGGCACCCCGCGGCCAGCTCGACTGCCTGCTCGGCATGCCGAACCGCCTCGGTGCCGTCGCCGCGGGCCATCGCGAGCTCGGCGACCACCCATTGCCAGCGCACCGGCAACCGAGCCGGCGCCGGCGATCCGTCCAGCGGCTCTTTGGCGCGGTCTAGCAGGGCCGCCGACGCCGCGAACCGCCCCATGCCCAACGCGTCGGCGGCCAGCCCGAGCAGGGCGTCGACGCAGGCTTCGGGGTCCGATGCCGCCAGCGCGAGCGCCCGGCCGTCCCAGGGCCGCGCCCGCGCGTGGCCGCCCAGCTGCCGGAGAAACGAGGCCTGCGTGCTGTGCCCCAGCGATGCCACCGGGCCGCTGTGCACCTCGCGCCGCAGCGTCGCCAGATCGGCCGTCGCGCTGCCATAGCGACCCTGGCCGCCCGCCGCGACAGCCCGCAACCACCGGTCATGAGGTGAGGCGGCCGCCGGCAAAGGCCACCGCCCCGGATCGTCGCCGAACGCCGCTGCGAGCAACGCGGCGCTCATCGACGGTTAACAGTTTGTGCTGTGGACGTTAACGCCATGTCACCTGCTTACCGGGTCCGAGGAATTCGGGAGCCACACCACCGTCGGCCCACGTGCAGAAACCCGTTGGCGGCCATTGCTGCGCGGTTCTGAATAGCACGGTGTTCGTTGCCGATGGGTCGCAACGATGAACGTGATGTAAATTCTCGGCCTGCGGTTATGCGGTTACGCACAGTAGGTAGCTATTGACGGGCTTTCGTAAGCACCCCTACCTTGTCAGAACGAGTAGTCATCGGCGACATGTCTCGGATCGTTCCGCACTCACCGTCTGATCGGGCCGTGCCCAATTGGACTCGGCGAGAGGGGTTTTCCCATGCCACAGCCGCAGCAGCTACCCGGGCCAAACGCCGACATCTGGGATTGGCAGATACAGGGCCTGTGCCGAGGTGTCGATTCGTCGATGTTCTTTCACCCCGACGGCGAACGCGGCCGTGCCCGGGCGCAACGGGAGATGCGGGCCAAGGAAATGTGCCGCCGCTGCCCGGTGATCGCCCAGTGCCGCGCGCACGCCCTGTCCGTCGGCGAGCCGTACGGCATCTGGGGCGGGCTCTCGGAAGCTGAGCGCGAACTGCTGTTGAAGCGGGGCATCCGCCGCACCGCCTAGCCGCTCTTAGCCTGAATCCGTGGATCAGTGATTTCGTGCCGTCGCGGGGGGCTGATTTCTGCACGATTGGGCGGTTCGGAATGGTG
>DASWBF010000402.1:0-2055 GCA_036390735.1 Mycobacterium sp.
GTCACTGCGCCCGACGGAGTGTATGGCCCAGCCGCCCGCGCGGCGGGCGCGGACATCGCCGAATACCTCAACAACGCGCCGCATGTGACGGGGGTGGTCTCGGCCTGGACGGCACCGCCGCCGGGCGCGGGCAGCCTCATCGGCGTCGACGGAAACTCGGGGCTCGTGGTGGCGGGGGTTTCCGGGGGTGAGAAAGAGGCGCCCCAGCGCGCACAGGTAATGGCCGACGCGGTCACGGAATCGGCGCTGCGTGCACATCGCGACGTGACCGTGCTGGCCGGCGGGTCGGCAATGGTGTTCGCGCAGATCAACTCTCAGACCGGACGCGACCTGTTGGTGATGGAGACGATTGCGGTTCCCATCATTTTCGCGGTGCTGGTGTGGATCTTCGGTGGTCTGCTGGCCGCGGCGCTGCCGGTGGTGGTGGGCGGGTTGGCGATTGTCGGCTCACTGGCGATCCTGCGCTTGATCGCGCTCGCCAGCGACGTGTCGATCTTCGCCCTGAACCTGTCGACTGCCCTGGGCCTGGCGCTGGCCATCGACTACACGTTGTTGATCGTCAGCCGATACCGCGATGAGATCGCCGGAGGTGCGCAACGCGATGAGGCGCTGACCAAGACGATGCTCACCGCGGGGCGCACCGTGTTGTTCTCAGCGACGACGGTGGCGCTGTCATTGGCCGCAATGGTGCTTTTCCCGATGTACTTCCTCAAGTCGTTCGCCTATGCCGGCATCGCGACGGTGGCGCTGTGCGCGGTGGCCGCGCTGGTCGTCACGCCGGCGGCGATCGTAGTGCTCGGCGCCCGCCTGGACTCGTTGGATGTGCGCCGTGGCATCCGGCGGCTGGGTGGCCGCGACGAACCGCCGCCCACGCCGGTGCGGCAGCTCTTCTGGTACCGATGGACGACCTCGGTGATGCGGCGTGCGGTGCCCATCGGTCTGGCGGGCTCCGCGGTGTTGGTCGTGGCCGGCCTACCGTTCCTGGGGATCACCTGGGGTTTCCCCGACGATCGCGTGCTCCCGGGGACGGCGTCGGCCCATCAGGTCGGTGACCGGATGCGTGAGGGCTTCAGCGACGACTCCGCGAGCGCGGTAACCATCGTGATACCCGATGCGACGGGCCTGACCGAACCCGATTTCGAGCAATATGCCGCGCGGCTGTCTGCGGTCGTCGACGTCGGGGCGGTCAGCGCGCCCACCGGCACCTTCACCGACGGGACGAGGATCGGTGCGGCTGCGGCCGCCGCGGGGATCGCCGACGGCAGCGCGTACCTGACGGTGAACAGCAGCGCACCGTTGTTCTCGCCGGCTTCCGAGGCCCAGCTCGACCGGCTGCGCGAGGTTCCCACCCCGGGGGGGCGTCCCGTCGAGTTCACCGGCATGGCCCAGATCAACCGCGACAGCGTCGCGGCGATCACGTCGCGCGTGCCGTTGGTCCTGGGCGTCATCGCCGTCGTCACGTTTGCGCTGCTATTCCTGCTGACGGGCAGCCTCGTTCTCCCGATCAAGGCGCTTGTACTCAACGTTCTTTCTCTGACCGCGGCATTTGGCGCGCTGGTGTGGATCTTTCAGGACGGCCATCTGGGCGCATTCGGAACCACACCCACCGGCACGCTCGTCGCCACCATGCCCGTCCTCTTGTTCTGCATCGCGTTCGGACTGTCGATGGACTACGAGGTCTTCCTGATCGCCCGTATCCGCGAGTATTGGCTGGCAAGCCAACGCACCCGCGCCGACATCGATGACAGCGTGGCCCTCGGGCTGGCCCGCACCGGGCGGGTCATCACGGCCGCCGCATTGGTGATGTCGATCTCCTTTGCGGCCCTGATCGCCGCGCAAGTGTCGTTCATGCGGATGTTCGGGGTTGGTCTGACACTGGCGATTCTGGTTGACGCCACCCTGGTCCGGCTCATTCTGGTGCCGGCCTTCATGCGAATTCTCGGACGGTGGAACTGGTGGGCGCCCGCGCCTCTGGCGCGGCTGCACCGACACATCGGTGTCAGCAAAAGCGCTCCTGGTCACCGAAAGTCCAGGTCAAGGGCTTGAGGAAATTTT
>DASWBF010000403.1:0-4473 GCA_036390735.1 Mycobacterium sp.
TCAGGCAGCCGCCAGCCGGGCGACATCGTCACGGTGACGTACCTCGACGAAGCGGGGATGCCGCGAACAGACTTCAACGTCACGCTGCCCTGGACGAAGACCGTCATCTCCGGGGGAAACGTGCTGCTGAACTCCGTCACAGCCGTGAGCCTCGCGAGCCACCTGAACTGCACGATCACCGACGCGAACGGGCAGGCGGTCGCGTCGCAGGACTACAACACGATCGCGACGACGTGTAACCGCTGACGCGGAGCTACGCCAGGCCGAGCTCGGCCATCCGCTCGGCGTGGGTGCGCTGCAGCCGGTCGAAGAAGTCGGTGATCTTGCCGAGCCCGCCGGTGCCCGACACCACCAGGTCGGCCAGTTCGTCGTGTTCGGCCAGCACGTACTGGGCCTGCGTGATCGCCTCACCGAGCAGCCGACGCGCCCACAGCGTCAGGCGGTTGCGCTGTTTGCCGCTGGCCGCCACCGCGGCGCGCAGCTCGGCGACCACGAACTGCGAATGCCCGGTTTCCGAGAGCACACCGTGCACCACGTCGGCGACCTCGTCGGGCAGCACGTCGGCGATCTCACGGTAGAAGTCGGCAGCCAGCGCGTCGCCGATGAAGGTCTTCACCAACGCCTCCAGCCAGGTGCTCGGCGTGGTCAGCCGGTGATAGTTCTCCAGCGCAGAGATGTAGCCGGTCATCACCTGTTCGACGTCAACTCCCCTGGCGGCCAACGCATCTCGCAGCATTTCGTAGTGGCCCATCTCGGCGGCCGCCATGCTGGCCATCGCGATCCGGCCGCGCAGGCTGGGCGACATTCGCGCCTGGTCGGTGAGCCGGTAGAACGCAGCCACTTCGCCGTATGCCAGCAGCGCGAACAGCTTGTTGACGCCCGGATGGTCGGGGCTGACGCGGGAGGCGGACGCAGCCGCCGGCTGCGTGGAACTCATGGCCTTCAGCCTAGCCCGGTATGATAGACGTCGTGGCGGCGCGAAGCCGCCGCACCTGTATATGTGCGTGCACGCAGTTGGCCCCGCTCCGAGGAGCGCAGGGCTCACTTGAATCGGCTGCGAATCGGCGTCGACCTGACGCCGGCCAGACGTGTCTTTTCGGACTCGTGCGCGCGTGGCGACGAGAATGACGAGACACGAAAGGCCACATGACCGCCCTCAATCCAACATTTGCCAAACTCGGCGTTCGCGACGAAATAGTCCGCGCATTAGCCGAGAACGGCATTGAACATCCCTTTGCTATCCAAGAGCTGACCCTGCCGCTGGCGCTGGTCGGCGACGACCTGATCGGCCAGGCCCGCACAGGAATGGGCAAGACGCTCGCGTTCGGTGTGCCGCTGCTGCACCGCATCACCGGCGACCCCGAGCGCCCGCTGACCGGCGCTCCCCGGGCGCTGGTGGTCGTCCCCACCCGCGAGTTGTGCCTTCAGGTGCACGGCGACTTGACCAACGCCGCCAAGTACCTGACCGCCGGAGACCGCCCGCTGAGTGTCGTATCGATCTACGGCGGCCGTCCGTATGAGCCGCAGATCGAGGCGCTGCAGACCGGTGCCGAGGTGGTCGTGGGAACGCCGGGCCGGCTCCTGGACCTGGCCCAGCAGGGCCACCTGCAGCTCGGCGGGCTGTCGATGCTGGTGCTCGACGAGGCCGACGAGATGCTTGACCTCGGGTTCCTGCCCGACATCGAGCGCATCCTGCGCCAGATCCCCACCGACCGGCAGGCGATGCTGTTCTCGGCGACGATGCCCGACCCGATCATCACGCTGGCCCGCACGTTCATGAACCAGCCCACGCACATCCGGGCCGAGGCGCCGCACTCCTCTGCGGTCCACGCCACCACCGAGCAGTTCGTCTACCGCGCGCACGCGATGGACAAGATCGAACTGGTCAGCCGAATCCTTCAGGCCAGCGGCCGCGGCGCGACGATGGTCTTCACCCGCACCAAGCGCACCGCCCAGAAGGTGGCCGACGACCTCGCCGAACGCGGCTTCAAGGTCGGCGCAGTACACGGCGACCTTGCGCAGGTCGCCCGGGAGAAGGCGCTGAAGGCATTCCGCACCGGCAGCATCGACGTTCTGGTGGCCACCGGCGTGGCCGCCCGCGGCATCGACATCGAGGACGTCACCCACGTCATCAACTACCAGTGCCCCGAAGACGATCAGGCATACGTGCATCGCATCGGCCGCACCGGGCGCGCGGGGCGCGCGGGTGTGGCGGTCACGCTGGTGGACTGGGACGAACTGCCCCGCTGGTCGACGATCGACAAAGCACTGAATCTCGACTGTCCCGCTCCGGCCGAGACGTACTCCAGCTCGCCGCATCTGTACACCGAACTGGACATCCCCACCGACGTCACCGGTCGAGTCGGTAGCGCGCAGAAGCCCAAGCGCCGGGAGCCGACTCAAAGTCGCGACGGCGCCGACAAGCCCGCATCCGGCCGCACTCGCTCCCGCCAGCGCACCCGCGGCGGCAAGGCTGCGACCGGTCACGCCAAAAAGGCCGAGAAGGCTCCCACTGACCAGGAGACCGCCGACTCCGGCCACTCGGTTCGGCGTCGTCGGCGCCGCCGTCCACGTCAGGCCGCGACAAGCGCCGGTTAGCCACCGCATTGGTCAAACCCGAACGCCGCACCAAGGGCGACATCTTGGCGTCCGTGGCCATCGTGGTCGTCGTCGCAGTGGTGGGGGTGCTGATCTGGTGGAACAGCGACGCGCGCGCCACGATCAGCCGGCCGGCGCCCGCACCGGCGGCGACGATCACCGCGGCGCGGGCGGTACCGGCGAACCTCCGCCAGCTGTGGACCGCGCCGAGCCCTCGGACCGACGAGCCGGTGATCGTCGCCAGCACCGTCGTCACCGGCGACGGACACGAGATGGTGGGCCGGGATCCCAACACCGGGCAGCAGCGCTGGACCTTTGCCCGCGACCGCGACCTGTGCGCGGTGACCTGGGTGTACGACCTGGCGGTGGCCGCCTATCCCGACAGCCGCGGCTGCGGCCAGATCAGCACGGTCGAGGCGCGCACCGGTGACCGCGGGCCCACCCGCTCCTCGTACGCCGACAAGCAGATCACGCTGTCCACTGACGGCACCACGGTGCTGGCCGCCGGGCGCACCCGCATCGAGATGTGGCGCTCCGACATGGTGCGCACGCTGGCCTACGGCGACATCGACGCCCCGATCAACCCGCCGGTACCGCCCGACCCGCCGTGCCAGTTTCTGTCGACGGCGGCCAGCTCGTCGGCCGCCTCGGTCCTGGAGACCTGCAGCAGCTTCCCCGACGTCCGGCTGACTCTGCTCAAGGTCTCCAAGGAAGACGTCGAACCGGAAGAGAAATACGTCCAGCAGCCGGGACTGAAGCCCGATTCCGCCGCGAGGGTGCTCGCGGTCTCCGACCTGCGCACCGCGGTGTACCTGCCGATACCGCAACCGCGGGTCGTGGTCTACGACGAGACCGGCCATGAGACGGCCAGCACGCTTTTGCCCAGGCAACCTGGGCCCGACATCGCAGTGTCGCGTGCCGGTGATGTGATCACCGTCTGGACCGGCGACAGCGTCTCGGTGCTCGACGGCAGCAGCCTGGCGTTTCGCTACACGATCGCGGCTGGCAGCGCGGTGCCGCTGGGACCAGGCGAGATGATGGCCGACCGGCTGCTGATCCCGGTCACCGGCGGCATTGGGGTGTACGAGCCGAAGACCGGCACCTTCGAGCGGATGATTCCCGTCGACCGCGGCAACGTCGGCGGGCCGATCGTGCCGGGCGTCGTCGGCACCACCGTCGTCGAGCAGCGCGGTGGCACGGTCGTCGCGCTCGGTGAAGCGCCGTAGCGACCGATCAGACCTCAGGGGTGAAGCTGGCCAGCGGCTTGCCGGACTTCCAATGCTTGAGCAGCGCTGAGGCCAGGTCGCGATAGGCGGCGGACCCCTTGTTCTTGCGGCCGGCCAGCACTGAGCACCCCGACGCGCTGGCCTCCGCGAACCGCACTGTGCGCGGTATCGGCGGCGACAGCACCGGCATGTCGTAGCGGTCGGCGACGTCGAGCAGGACATCACGAGTGTGGGTGGTGCGAGAGTCGTACAGCGTGGGCAGCGCACCCAGCAGCTTCAGGTCGGAGTTGGTGATCTGCTGGACGTCCGCGATGGTCCGGAGGAACTGCCCGACGCCGCGGTGCGCCAGGGTTTCGCACTGCAGCGGCACGATCACCTCGTCGGCGGCGGTCAGGCCGTTGAGCGTCAGCACGCCCAGCGACGGCGGGCAGTCGATGATCACCGCGTCGAACTCGTCTTTGACCTTGGCCAGCGCGCGTTTGAGCGCGTACTCGCGACCGGCCCGCATCAGCAGCATCGCCTCGACGCCGGCCAAGTCGATGTTGGCGGGCAGCAGCGTCATGCCCTCGCTGGTGTCCACCAGCGCCGCCGACGGTTCCACCTCGCCGAGCAGCACCTCGTGCACCGACACCGGCAGCTTGTCGGGGTC
>DASWBF010000404.1:0-5866 GCA_036390735.1 Mycobacterium sp.
CCCTGGCGAATCGGCGTCTGTGGGCGGACGTCGGCCGCCACTCACCCGACGGAATCTGCCTCGACGCTGCCGGCGCGGCCTGGTACGCCGACGTCGGCAACCGGTGCTGCGTACGCGTCGGCGAGGGCGGCGAGGTCCTGAATCGGGTGCAACTCGACCCCCGGGCGGTCGCCAGCTTGGAGGGGCAATCCCCACGATGCACGAAAGTCATTGGCGTATCGAATCGGTAGCGTTTGCAAAGTTCCCCGCTGTCGAACCACAGGTACCGAGAACGCTCCGGTTGGCACCCTTCCCGTTGAGCGCCAGTAGGGCGCGACGCCGACCGGCTTATGTCGGGGTCATCGCCGCCTCGCGTCAGCCTGCAGTGGCGTCGAGTATCGCCTGCAGTGTCGCTCTCGCGCCGTGCTCGGCCAGAGCCTTGCGGTAGCCCTCGAAGCTGGCGGCGAAGTCCGCGTGCTCGGCGACACCGCTGGCTAGCAGCGGCTCGATCCGCAGCGCTTGGGCCGGATCGCCCGATGCCAGTTGCCGGCGGGCTCGATCGTCGAGGCGCGGCTCGAGTATCTCGAAGGCTTTGCCGTCGTCGTCCTGGCCCTGCAGCACGCGGCTCCAGGCGGCAAGGGTAAATGCGGGGATGCGGTGGTCGCCGCCCTGCGCGAGCATCTCCTTGAGCGTGGTGGTGAAATACACCGGCACCTTGGACGCGCTGTCCGAGGCGATGCGCGTTAGTTGGTCGTGCATCGCCTCGTTGGAGAAGCGTTCGAGCACAGTGTTCTTGTAGTCCACAAGGTTTACGTTTCGCGGCGCCTCAAGCAGCGGGAGCACGATCTTGTCGAGGAAGCGTTCCAGTAGCACCGGCACCTGCGGGTCGCGCATCGCTTCGGCCACCTCGTGGTAGCCCAGCAGCAGGGCTGGGTAAGCCAGGGTGAGGTGGCTGGCGTTGAGCACGCGTACCTTCACCTGCTCCCACAGTTTCACTTCGTCGCTGAGTTGTACGCCGACTTTTTCGAGTGCGGGGCGGCCGTCGGTGAAGCGGTCCTCGATCACCCACTGGGTGAAGTCCTCGGCCACCAGCGGAATGCGGTCGTCCAGGCCGCTGGCCGCGTTGAGGCGCGCGGCGTCTTCCGCAGTTACTGAGGGCGTGATGCGGTCGACCAGCGAGTTGGGAAAGGCGACGCTGGCTTGGATCCAGGCGCCGAGTTCTGGGTCGCGCGCGCTGGCGAAGCCGACGAAGGCAGTGCGCGCCACGTCGCCGTTGTGTCGCAGGTTGTCGCACGACGCCACGGTGAACGGCTTGATGCCGGCCGCGCGTCGCCGCGCCAAGGCCTCGGTGACGAAGCCGAACACCGTGCGCGGCGCGCCGTTGCCGGCGAGGTCGTGGGCCACGTCCGGGTGGTCGGTGACGAAAGCGTTCGAGTGCGGATCGACGTGATAGCCGCCCTCGGTGATGGTCAGCGTGACGATGCGAAGGTCCGGGCTGGTCAACAGCGCGAGCACCTCGTCGGGCTCCTCCGGTGCGAGCAGGTAGTCGAGCTGGGCGCCGATCACGCGCACGCCAGGTTCACCCTTCGGCGGCGCGATGGTGAGCGAATACAGGCAATCCTGCGTGCGGAACTGCGCGGCCTTCTGCCGGCCCCGCTCACCTCCGAACAGGCCGATGCCGACGATGCCCCAATCCTCCTGGCCGGGCAGGGCGAGACAGCGGTCGATGTAGAAGGCCTGATGCGCGCGATGGAAATTGCCCACGCCGAAATGCGCGATGCCGCGTTTGAGCCGGCTGCGGTCGTAGGACGGCGCCGCTACCTTGGACGGCAACTGCGACAGCGTGCTGGCGTTGAGTTCGGTCATGCTCGACTCTCCTTGACAAAAAGGCCAACTGTCGAAGTTACCCCGAAACGTCGTTACGGTTCCCGCAAAGCCCCGTTCGCGCTCGGGCGCCGGTCCGTTCCGGCAGTGCAGGCAAGGCGCGGCGCCGAGGTGCGCTGCGGCCGGCGCTGCGCGAGGTGTGCTAGCGCTGTCGCCCACGCCGCCCGGTCCGCCCAAGCGCTGGGGTGACGCCGGGGAGCTACACGCTGATCTCCCGAAGGACCACGAGAACAACAGCGTTGATCTCTTCGGGTGGTGTAACGAAATCACATCGCAGTTAGACAACGATCGGCCCGTGACTCGCCGAAGGGTCACCCGGACCCCGCTGCGTCCACATCACAAAACCTGAGGTCAAGGCCGCGAGAAACGGATCGACTCAAGATCACCGTCGAATCGATCAATGCCGGTTACCGCCCCACCTGTTGCGGTTACCATCCCGTTGAGGGGCAGGGGGTGAACGATATGGGCGCTCTGCCCGCGCTGGAGCCGCGGGCTTCTGTGAAGTGGCTGCGCCGTTTTGCCCGGACGACGCCTGGTGTCGTCAGCATGATCGCCGTCGCCGTCGCGGCATGCTGCATGATTGCCGCAGCCGTATGTGCGGCTCAGCTCAACGGGCGGATCGGCAGGCAGCACGCGGTTCTGGACCGTTCCGAGCCGCTCGCCTACTCGGCGCAGAAACTGTACGCGGCTCTGTCGGCCGCCGACGCCGCCGCAGCATCAGCGTTCCTCTCGGGCGGGATCCAAACGGCACCGATGCGGGCGCGCTATCAGCAAGCCTTGGCAGACGCGGCATCGGCACTGGCGGACGCGACAGCGGGGGTCACCGATTTCGATACCCGCACCGCGGCAGCGGAAATGTCGGCTCAACTATCTGCGTACACGGGGCTGGTCGAGTCGGCGCGGGCGAACAGCCGTCAGGGGTTCCCGGTCGGATCCGGATACTTGCGGGAAGCGTCGTCGTTGATGCAGACCGCGCTCCTTCCCGGCGCCGAGAGGATCTACGCCGGCAATCTTGCCAAGGTCGACGAAGACCAGCGCGCCGTCGGTTCTGTGCCGACGGTCGGTCTCGTGCTGATGGCGCTTGTCCTGGCGACGATCGGCGTCGGCTCGGTGATCGTGTTTGCCCGCACGAACCGACGGTTCAACATCGGGCTCGTGGTCGCGGCGGCCGCGGCGCTGCTGGTGATCGGGTGGATCATAGTGGCTACCCGCTTGGCGGCAGGCGACATCGAGCACAGTCGAGCTGCCGGCACCGCGAGGTTCGAGCAGCTCGCGAAGGCTCGCATCCTGGCCGAGCAGGCCCGGACCGATGAGACGCTGCAGCTGATCGCGCATGGCGACATCACTGCCGGCGAAGCGTCGTTCAATGGCCACGTCGGTGACCTGGGCAAACTGGTCGGAACCGGACCGTCGGCCGCGGCGGACGGTGTTGCGAAATGGACAGCCAGCCACCGCCGGCAGGTGGAGGCGTACCTCCGCGGCGACTACCCTGCCGCGGTCGCGCAGGCGATCGGCCCCGATCCGGGCGCTTCGGCAGCGCACTTCGCCGTCGTCGAATCCGGCTTGCGCGGCGAGATCGAGAAAACCCGTGCGACGCTGCGCGATCGAGTGTCCGCCGCCGGTGGACGGCTCGCGTGGAGTCCGACCGGAACGCTTGTGCTGATGGTCATCGCTGCCGCGGCGGCCGTCGTCGGTTTGTGGCCGCGGCTCAAGGAGTTCGTGTGAGATCGCAAGTTGCGATGGCGTTACTTGTACTTGCGCTCGTCGCCGCCGGATGTGGATCCTCGACATCGCCGACGTCGGTGACGGTCGCGCCAATCGATGCACGGCCAGCGGGTGCGCAGGAGGTGACGAACGCGCCGGTTGCGGGGATGGCGGACTGCGATCGGGAAGCCAGCCTGCGCCCAGGCCCGCAGCCTTCGCCGGGTGCCATGCCACCCGGTTCGACGATGGCGGCGATCGCCGAGCGCGGGCGGCTTGTCGTCGGTGTCGACCAGAACACCTATCCTTTTGGCTTCCGGAACCCCTCTTCGGGGCAGCTCGAGGGCTTCGACATCGATCTCGCCCGCGAGGTCGCGCGCCGCATCTTCGGCGATCCAGACCGCATCGATCTGCGGGTGGTCGATGCAAGCCAACGGGAATCGGCGTTGCAGTCGGGTCAGGTGGACGTGGTGGTCCGGACCTACTCGATCACCTGCGACCGCAAACGCAGCGTCGAATTCTCCACGGTGTACTACTACGCCAACCAGCGCATCCTCGCCGCGAAGGGTTCCGGAATCGATTCTGCCGCAGCCCTTTCGGGCAAACGGGTGTGTGCGGTGAGGGGCACGACCTCGCTGTCGGCGATGTTCGCGCTCAACCCCAGGCCGACACTGTTCAGCGTGACCACCTGGACCGATTGCCTCGTGATGGTGCAACAGGGACAGATTGACGCGATCAGCACCGACGACGTGGTTCTGTTTGGGCTCGCCGCGCAGGACCCGACTGTCGAGGTGGTTGGTCCCAGCATCGCCGTCGAGCCCTATGGCGTCGGGATCAAGAAGGAGAACATCGATCTGGTTCGATTCGTCAACGGTGCCCTCGACCAGATGCGCGCCGATGGAACGTGGGAACGCCTCTATGAGGCCCACCTGCGAAGCCTCGGACCGTCGCCCGGTCCGCCGCCAGCGCGGTATGGGGACTGATGGGAAAAGACGAAATGACATGCGCCGATCCGGTATGCGCCGGCACTGTCGTCGGCGGCTACTGCGACCTCTGCGGCGCCGCCTCCGCAACCTCTGCGCCGCAAGGGCCGTCGATGGCGACTGCCTGGAGCGGTTCGAACGCTCGATCGGTGCAAACGGCTCGCATCAGGTCGTCGAAGTCTGCCAGCGCCCGTGGCCGACTCGGCGCCGGGATTGTCGCGATACCGCGCATACCGACGGTCGATCCAGCCGCCGCGATCATGACCGACCCGCAGGTGCCGGAGCCTAACCGGTTCTGCGGCAACCCTGAATGCAACAAGCCTGTCGGGCGTGGACGGGACGGCAACCCCGGACGGCCGGAGGGCTTCTGCACCCAGTGCGGCACGCGTTACTCGTTCGTTCCCAAGCTCTCTCGCGGCGACCTCGTCGGCGGGCAATACGAAGTGCAGGGATGCATTGCGCACGGTGGCCTCGGCTGGATCTACCTAGCGATCGACCGCAACGTGCACAACCGCTGGGTGGTGCTCAAGGGCCTCCTGAACTCCGGCGATGCCAACGCGATGGCCGTCGCCGCTGCCGAGGTCCTGGCTCTGGCCGAAGTGGAACACCCCAACATCGTTCGGATCTACAACTTCGTCGAGCATGTCGACGCCGCCGGGGTCCCGGTCGGCTACATCGTGATGGAGTACGTCGGCGGCAGGTCGCTGAAGCAAATCCGCAAAGCCCGCAACGCTCCTCTTCCCCCGGACCAGGCCGTCGCCTACATCGTCGAGATCGCATCTGCACTCCACTACTTGCACACGCAAGGCCTCGCCTACTGCGACTTCAAGCCGGACAACGTGATGCAGACCGACGAGCAGCTCAAGCTGATCGACCTCGGCGCAGTCGTCGCCATGGACGACGAGGAAAGCGCGATCTACGGGACCCGCGGCTACCAGGCACCCGAGATCGCCAAGACCGGCCCCACCGTCGCCAGTGACGTTTACGCCGTCGGGCGCACGCTCGCCGTTCTCGTGATGGATGTTCCACAGGAGCACGGACATTTCGTCGAGCAGCTACCCGGGCCCGCGACCATGCCGGTGCTCGCCAAGCACGAATCGTTGTATCGCGCGATCCTCCGCGCCACCGACCCCGATCCGGGGCGGCGATTCTCGTCCATGGCAGAGATGGCCGACCAACTGACCGGGGTGCTGCACGAGATCGCGGCCGCCGACAGTGACATTGCGCAGCCACGGATGTCTAACCACTTCAGCCCGCAGCCCGCGGTCTACGGTGCAGGCCGGGACGCGCCGGTGGAACCGGCTGATGTGATCGCGGCG
>DASWBF010000405.1:0-1654 GCA_036390735.1 Mycobacterium sp.
GCAAGGACGTCGTCAGCCCGGTCGGGCCGATTTACCCCTCCGAGCGGCAGGCCGCACCGCTGGCAGTCGCGTGTCACGAGGGCAAGTCGCGGTTTCACGGCACAGGCATTCACCCAGGCGGTGTCACCGAAGTCTTCCCACTGATGTTCTCGGCGATGTCGTCGGCGGTCACATTCGTTCGCGCTGAAGAGTTTTCGGACATCAGAACCTATGGGGCCCCCGACGTCGTCCGGCACATCATGTGTTTCGGCGGGACACGGGAAGAGGCCGAGCAAGGGTCGATGGTCAAGGGCCTGGGCAGTGGTTTCAAGCAGTCGATCCACATGGTGCTGCAGGCGCTCGGTCTCGCGGGCAGGGCGGAGATCCGCACCGTACATGGCGTCGCGGTCGCCACCGCGCCGATCGAGTCGCCGATCGGCACGATCGAACCGGGCAAGGTCGCCGGCCAGCGGTTCCATTGGGAAGCCGTCGTCGACGGCGAGGTCGTGGTGCGCGTCGGGGTCACCTGGCTGATGGGGGAGGAGAGCCTCGATCCCCCATGGAGTTTCGGTGATCAGCGTGAACGCTACGAGATCGAGGTCAAGGGAAATCCCGACGCGTTCGTGACCATCAAGGGCTGGCAGCCGGAGACCGTGGCGGCCGGGTTGGTGAGTAGCCCGGGAATCGTTGCCACAGCGGCACATTGCGTGAACGCAGTGCCCTATGTATGCGCGGCACCGACGGGAATCGTCACGTCGTTGGAGCTGCCGCTGGTCGCCGGCCGCGCGCACCCGAAGTTGCTCGGCGGCTAACACCTGCATGGACGTCGCTGCAACGACTTCACCGCGCCGTCGGACTCGCAAGGATCATTGATCCCGCACTGGCGGTACATCCGCAAGCCGACGCGGAGTCGGTGCTGCATGCGGTCGAGTTGGCGAAGATCGGCTTCGAGCCTGAGGAAATCGTGCTGATCCTGCGCCTGCTCATGGACGGTCTCACGCACGCCGCGATCGTCATGTGCCAGACAGCCCTTCAGCATCTGCTGCACCCCGGATCCACCGAACTTGAGCTGGCACAGGCTGCCGAGGCGATGGCGCGCCAAACCGACCCAGTGCTCGGCCCCATGGTTGAAGACCTGTTGCGCCTGGCGCTCCGGCACTCGTTTCAAACCGACGCTGTCAACGCGACCGAGCGGGCAGCCGGTGCACTGCCAAATGCTCGCGATGTCGCGGTGGCGTTCGCTGATCTCGTCGGCTTCACCCGCCTCGGCGAGGCAGTGGGCCCTGAGCCCCTCGCCCGCCTGGCCAGTGGGCTGGGTGACCGGGCACGAGAGGTCGCGCAAGATCCCGTTCAGTTCGTGAAGACGATCGGCGACGCAGTCATGTTCGTCAGCGCGGAGCGTCGCGCGCTGCTGCACACCGTCCTCGACCTCGTCGACGCGGTCGCAGCGGACGCGCTGCCCCGGCTGCGGGTGGGCGTCGCGTACGGTCTGGCCGCCAGCTACGCGGCCGACTGGTACGGCAGAGCCGTGAACGTGGCCAGCCGCATCACCGCGGTCGCACCGCCGAGGGCGGTCTATGCCGAGGAGTCGGCTCGCCGAACGATTGGCGATGTGCTGGGCATCGCCTGGCAGGAGATCGGTGCCCGACGGCTCAAGGGTGTCCGCGACGAGGCC
>DASWBF010000406.1:0-14860 GCA_036390735.1 Mycobacterium sp.
GTTCTTCCACGGCTCCATGTCGGCCATCCACTGAAGGAAGGACGGCGGCGTCGGCCCCGACGCCCCCA
The DNA here is from genome assembly GCA_036390735.1 of Mycobacterium sp. GTDB lineage: Bacteria > Actinomycetota > Actinomycetes > Mycobacteriales > Mycobacteriaceae > Mycobacterium. Next base: position 69 of record DASWBF010000406.1, read on the forward strand.
GCTGGTACACCAGCAGCCACGCCAGCCCGATCAGCATCAGGCCGATGAAGAACGCGGTGAACCACACGCTCGATGGGCCCGCCTTCACCTTGACGGGCGTACGACTCACCGGCCTGACGGTGAAGTCGTTCTTCTTACGGACCTTGGACTTCGGCATGGGCTCCTCTCCCGCTGCTAGTGCATTGAGATTATCGCAACCACTCGAATCCCGATTCGCGCACGATGAGAGATGATGCACACGTGGTAACGCGGCGCACGGCCTGGCGCTTGGGTGTGCCGCTGGTGTGCCTGTTGGCGGGCGTTCTCCTCGCCACCACCCACGGAGTGTCCGGCGGCAGCGAAATCCGGCGCAGCGACTCCCCTCGACTGGTGGACCTCGTCCGTGAAGCGCAGCAGTCCGTCGACCGACTCAGCGCCGAGCGCGACGCGTTGGCCGCCCAGGTGGACGCCGCGCGCGCCGGTCCGGCCAGTAACGACTCACAGGTGGCGGCGCTGCTGGCCAAGGCCGCCCCCCTGGCCGTCGATGCGGGCCTGACGCCGGTGCGCGGACCGGGACTAGTAGTCACCCTCACCGACGCACAGCGTGACGCCAACGGCCGGTTTCCGCGCGACGCGTCGCCGGACGATCTCGTCGTCCACGAACAAGACATCCAGGCGGTGCTCAACGCGTTGTGGAGCGGCGGCGCCGAGGCCGTGCAGATGCAGGATCAACGGCTGATCGCCACCTCGGCGGTCCGTTGCGTCGGTAACACGTTGTTGCTCAACGGAAGAACTTATAGCCCGCCCTACACCGTCACTGCCGTCGGCGACGTTCCCAAGATGCAGGAGTCGCTGGCTGCAGCTCCACTGGTAACCCTGTACAAGCAGTACGTCGTCCGGTTCGGGTTGGGTTACACGGAAGAACCGAGGGCCGCGGTGGACGTGGTCGGATACACCGCCCCGGTCGCGATGCACTACGCCCGCCCGGCCGAGCGATGAGCGCTTGCGCGAAGAGCAGATAGCAGCGATGAGCGCTTGCGCGAGTAACCTGGCACGGTGCGTGTTCTGGTCGTCGACAACTACGACAGCTTCGTCTTTAACCTCGTGCAGTACCTCGGGCAACTCGGGGTGCAGGCCCAAGTTTGGCGCAACGACGACCCGAACCTCGCCGATCCGATCGCGGTCGCCGACGACTTCGACGGCGTGCTGCTGAGTCCTGGCCCAGGTACGCCGGAGCGGGCGGGAGCGTCGATTCCGCTCGTCAAGGCGTGCGCGACGACGGCTACTCCCCTGCTCGGGGTCTGCCTGGGCCACCAGGCCATCGGCGCCGCGTTCGGCGCCACTGTCGACCGCGCGCCCGAGCTGCTGCACGGCAAGACCAGCACCGTGTACCACACGAATACCGGCGTGCTGCACGGACTTCCGGATCCTTTTGTCGCCACCAGATACCACTCGCTGACGGTGCTGCCGGAGACGATGCCTGCCGAGCTCGAGGTGATTGCGCGTACCGAGAGCGGGGTGATCATGGCGCTGCAGCATGTAAAGCTGCCGATCCACGGCGTGCAATTCCATCCTGAGTCGATCCTGACCCAGGGCGGCCACCGGATGCTGGCGAACTGGCTGGGCATCTGCGGTTCGGCCCCGGACGAGGCGCTGGTTTCTCGACTGGAGAACGAGGTGGCCGACACGGTGCGCGCGGCGCTGTTACCTACGCGCCGAACTTCAGCGTGACGTTGCCGTCGCGGTTGACGCCGCTGCCCGGCCCCGGGCTCTGGTAGACGACGCGGTTGCGCTGCTGGTCGTTGCCCGGCACGTCGGCGCCCTTGACCAAGATGCCGGTCCAGCCCAGTGCCCGCAGTTGCGGCTCGGCGTCCGTCCAGAACATGCCGGTCAGGTCGGGCATCACGAACTGGTTTCCCCTCGACACCTGCAACTGGATCACGGTGTCTTTCGGAACCGACTGGGCGGCAGGCGGATTGGTGCCCAAGACGGTACCAGGGGCTCTGGGACTGTCGGCAGGCGAGGAGATGATGTTCGTGAAGCCGGCCGCGGTGAGCGTCGTCCTGGCCTGGTCCTCGGTCTGACCGGTGACGTCGGGAACGTCGACGCTCGCCGGTCCCGATCCCACCAGCACGGAAATCTCGAACGTCACCGGCGCCGTCTGGTTCGCCGGCGGATTGGTGCCGATCACCCGGTCCTTCTGTTCCGGAGTCGACGGTGTGGGAACTTGCTTGACCTTGCCGAAGCCCGCAGCCGTCAACCTGCGGACGGCGTCGGCATAGCTCAGGTTCGCCACATCGGGGATCTCGCGTTGCTCCGGACCGGTCGAAACATTGATCGTCACCTCGGACCCTTGCTCGACGGCCTCGCCCTCCTTCGGGTCGGTGTCGATGACGTGGTCGGGTGCGACGGTCGAGTCGGGCTTCTGCAGCGTGCGGATCTTGAAACCCTTGTTCTGCAGGGTCGCGATCGCATCGGCGGACGGCTGGTTTTTCACGCTGGGAATCTGCACCGAGTGCGTCGGGCCGTTGATCGCGTCGAGGGCCCAGTACACCGCGACTAGCAGCACGGCCAGCACCGCGACAGCGATCAGCCACCGCCCCACCGACCCGCGGCCGGTGCGTCGCCCCGCGCCGTAGTCGGGCTGCCGCGGGGCCACCTCGATCGGCTGCGGCCCACGGTTGGCGGCCGAGGTCAAAAGCGACGTCCGATCGGCGTCGGTCAGCACCTTGGGCGCCTCGGGTGGCTCGCCGTTGTGCACCCGCACCAGGTCGGCGCGCATCTCGGCCGCCGTCTGGTAGCGGTTTTCCGGGTTCTTGGCCAGAGCCTTCAGCACGACGGCATCCAAGTCCGCGGAGACGCCCTCGTGCCGCTGAGACGGCGGGACCGGCGCCTCGCGGACATGCTGGTACGCCACCGACACCGGCGAGTCCCCGACGAAAGGTGGCTCCCCCGTGACGATTTCGTAGAGTACACAGCCCAGCGAGTACACGTCGGAGCGGGCGTCGACGGAGTCGCCGCGGGCCTGCTCGGGCGACAGATACTGGGCGGTGCCGATGACGGCCGCAGTCTGGGTGACGCTGTGGCTGTCGGCCAACGCGCGGGCGATCCCGAAGTCCATCACCTTCACCGCGCCGGTGCGGCTGATCATGATGTTGGCCGGCTTCACGTCGCGGTGGATGATGCCGTGCTGGTGGCTGAAGTTCAGCGCCTGGCAGGCGTCGGCAATGATCTCGATCGCCTTGCGCGGCGGAATCGGACCTTCGTTGTGCACGATGTCGCGCAGCGTGATCCCGTCGACGTACTCCATGACGATGTAGGGCAGCGGGCCCGCGGTGGTCTCCGCCTCTCCGGTGTCATACACCGCGACGATCGCGGGGTGGTTCAGAGCCGCGGCGTTCTGCGCCTCCCGGCGGAACCGAAGATAGAAGCTCGGATCACGGGCGAGGTCGGCCCGCAGCACCTTGACCGCCACGTCGCGGTGCAGCCGCAAGTCACGCGCCAGGTGAACCTCGGACATCCCGCCGAAGCCGAGGATCTCGCCGAGTTCGTAGCGATCGGACAGATGCTGGGGGGTGGTCATGCCGCGTTCTCGTCGTGTGGTGGCGGCGACTCGTGAGCACCTGCCGCCGCGGGGGAGTACCCAGTCTGGGGGTTGGAGCCGGGCAGCGTCCAATTCTGGGGGGTCGCCGGAGCCGGCTCGGTCTGGGTGATGGTCGTCTCCAGCGGCGGCTGGTGATGCTGCTCTCGCTTGTCGAGCCACTGGTTGATCAACAGCACCGCGATCACGATCGCCAGCGCGCCCAGCACCCCCGCCGCCCACAGCAGCGCGCGCTGACCCGACGAGAACGTGCGCCGCGGCGGCGGCGGCCGATGCGAGCCGGTCGCTGGCCGCACCCGCGCGGTCATGGCTCCGGACCGCGGGGTCGTGTCGGCAGCCGCGCGCGGCTGTGCTCCGGACGGGATGGCCGCCGGCGCGGCCCGGTTGATCGTCGGCGCCCCGTTGGGTCGCGGAGGTCGACGCCCCGCCCGGACCGCGGCGACGGCGTCGGCGAACTGCCCGCCGTTGCGGTAGCGCACGCCCGGGTTCTTGGCCAGGGTGATCTCGATCAGCTCGCGCACGTTCGGGGGCAGGTCTGCCGGCAACGGCGCGGGCGTCTCTTTGATGTGCTTCATCGCCACAGTCAGCGCGCCGTCGCCGGTGAATGGCCGCTTACCCGAAACCGCTTCGTAGCCAACGACTCCCAGTGAGTAAACGTCACTGGCGGCGGTGGCGTCGTGACCGAGGGCCTGCTCCGGTGCGATGTACTGTGCGGTGCCCATCACCATCCCGGTCTGGGTCACCGGAGCGGCGTCGACGGCCTTGGCGATGCCGAAGTCGGTGATCTTCACCTGGCCGGTCGGGGTGATCAAGATGTTCCCGGGCTTGACGTCGCGGTGCACCAGCCCCGCGGTGTGGGCGACCTGCAGCGCGCGGCCGGTCTGCTCGAGCATGTCGAGTGAGTGCCGCAGCGACAGCCGACCGGTGCGCTTGAGCACCGAGTTCAGCGGCTCGCCGTTGACCAGCTCCATCACCAGGTACGCGGTGCGGCCCTCGGCGTCCATCTCGGTTTCGCCGTAGTCGTACACACTCGCGATGCCCGGATGGTTGAGCATCGCGGTGGTGCGCGCCTCGGCGCGGAACCGTTCGATGAACTCGGGGTCCGACGAGAACTCCGCCTTGAGCACCTTGACCGCCACCCGGCGGCCCAGGCGGCTGTCGACGGCCTCCCACACCTGGCCCATACCGCCCGTCGCGATGAGCCGCTGCAGCCGGTACCGCCCGGACAGCGTCACCCCGACCCGGGCGCTCATGTGCCCTCCCGAAGCGCCGCCTCGATCACCGCTCGCCCGATGGGCGCGGCCAGCGCGCCACCGGTGGCCGACAGCTGGTTGTCGCCGTTCTCCACGATCACCGCGACGGCGACCCGGGGACTCTGGGCCGGCGCGAACGCGATGTACCAGGCATGCGGTGGGGTGTTGCGCGGGTCGGTGCCATGCTCGGCCGTCCCGGTCTTGGACGCAATCTGCACGCCGGGAATGGCCCCTTTCTGCTGAGTTACCTGTTCGGCACCGATCATCAGTTCCGTCAGCTTAGCTGCGACCTGTTGCGACACGGCACGGCGCAGTTCCTGCGGCTGGTTGGTGCTGATCGTGGTCAGGTCGGGGCCCTCCAGGCTGTCGACCAGGTAGGGCTGCATCATCGACCCCCGGTTCGCGATCGCGGCGGCCACCATCGCGTTCTGCAGCGGCGTCAGCGCGACGTCCTTCTGGCCGATGGCCGACATCCCGAGGGCGGCCTGGTCGGGGATCGGGCCGACGGTGGATTCTGCGACTTGCAGCGGAATCGGTTTTGGCGCTGTGTCCAGACCGAATGCCGCCGCTGTGGTGCGCAGCGCGTCGGCGCCCGTCTTGAGTCCGAGCTGCACGAACGCGGTGTTGCAGGACCGCGCGAACGCTTCCTTGAGCGACGCGGTGGGCCCGCTGCCGCACGGATTGCCCCCGAAGTTCTCCAAAGACGCTGTGCTGTCGGGCAATTGGATCGACGGACTGGCGGTCAACTGCTCGTCTTCAGTCGTGCCGGCTTGCAGCGCCGCGGCGGTGGTGATCACCTTGAACGTCGACCCGGGCGCGTACGTCTCGGAAATCGCCCGGTTGAGCATCGGGTTGTTCGGGTCGTCGCGCAGCCGCTGCCACGCTTGTGTCTGCGCCTCCACGTCGTGCGATGCGAGCAGGTTGGGGTCGTAGGACGGCGCCGACACCATCGCGAGGATTTTGCCGGTCGACGGCTCGAGGGCCACCACCGCGCCCGTGCACGGCCCGCCGCTGCAGCCCTTCGCCATCGCGTTCCAAGCCGCTTGCTGCACTTGGGGTTTGATCGTGGTGTCGACGTTTCCGCCGCGCGGGTCACGTCCGGTGAAGAAGTCCGCGAGCCGACGCGCGAACAGCCGTTCGTCGGAGCCGTTGAGTATCGAATCCTCTGCTCGCTCCAGCCCGCTGCTGGAGTAGTTCAGCGAGTAGAAGCCGGTGACCGGCGCCGCCGCCAGGGGATCGGGATACACGCGCAGGTACCGGAACCGCCCCGGCGTCGACACCGAGTACGCCAGCGGCTGGCCGCCGGCCGAGATCTGTCCGCGCTGACGGGAGTACTCGTCGAGCAGCACCCGCTGGTTGCGGGGATCGGTGCGCAACCCGTCGGCCCGGAACACCTGCGTGATCGTCGCGTTCAACAGCAACAGGACAACCAGCACCATGATCGTCACCGAAACCCGGCGCAGTGAGGTGTTCATACGCGCTCGATCACCTCGGTGCTTGCCGCCGCGATCGGCGTCGCCTGCGGCGGCCGGATGCCGATCGGCCGGCGCGCGGCGTGGCTGATCCGCACCAGAATCGCCAGCAGCACATAGTTGGCCAGCAGCGACGACCCGCCGTAGGACATCCACGGCGTCGTCAGACCCGTCAGGGGAATCAGATTGGTGACACCGCCGACGACGATGAACAGCTGGATCGCCAGTGTGGAGGCCAGCCCTGCCGCCAGCAGCTTGCCGAAGCTGTCGCGGACCGCGATGGCGGTGCGCAGCCCGCGGATGATCACGATCGTGTACAGCATCAGCACCCCGGCGAGCCCGACCAGGCCGAGCTCCTCGCCGACCACGGCGATGATGAAGTCCGTCGACGCCGCCGGCACGGTGCTCGGCTGGCCGTTGCCCAGGCCGGTGCCGAATACCCCGCCGGTGGCGAAGCTGAACATCGATTGCACCATCTGGTAGCCACTGCCGTCAGGGTCGGCGAACGGGTCGAGCCACGTCTGCACGCGGGTCTCGACGTGCTCGAAAAGGTGATATGCGGCAACGCTTCCCGCGGCGAACAGCGCCAGCCCGATGATCACCCAGCTGAGTCGTTCGGTGGCGATGTACACCATCACCAGGAACGACGCATATAGCAAAAGCGATGTGCCCAAATCCTTTTCGAAGACCATCACGCCCACCGAGATGATCCACGCCGCGAGCAGGGGAGCGAGGTCGCGTGGCCGCGGTAGGTTCATGCCCAGGAAGTGCTTACCCGCGCTGGTGAACACCCCCCGCTTGGCCACCAGCACCGCGGCGAAAAACACCAGCAGCAAGATCTTCGAGAACTCTGCGGGCTGAATTGAGAAGCCCGGCAAGCGAATCCAGATCTTCGCGCCGTTCTCTTCGGAGATCGACGACGGCAATAGGGCCGGAATCACGAGGAGGACCAACCCGGCGAAGCCGCAGAGGTAGCCGTACCGGGCGAGCATCCGGTGGTCTCGCAGGAACACGACCACCAGTGAGAACGCCGACACGCCGACCAGCGTCCACAGCATCTGCTGGTTGGCGCTGGGCCCCTGCGCCGGACCGGAAACCAGCGTGCCCTCGGCCAGGTCAAGCCGGTGGATCATCACTAGCCCCAGCCCGTTGAGCAGCGCGACGACCGGCAGCAGCAGCGGATCGGCGTACGGCGCGAACCGACGGATCGCCACGTGTGCCGCCCCGAACAGCGCCAGGTAGGCGACGACGTACTGCGCCAAATCCCAACGGATGCCTTGTTCTTGGTTTGCTTCGACGATCAGCAGGGCCACCGTTGTGATGACGGCCGCAAACCCGAGTAACAGCAGTTCAACATTGCGCCGATTGGGCAGCGGCGGCGTCACCGCCACCACCGGCTGCGGCTGGGTGGTCATGCGGCCTTCCGGCAGTCTTTCCCCGGTTCATGAGGCGTCGGAGTGCTGGTCACGGACGGGGGAGTGGTGCGCGATGTGGTAAGTGACGGCGACGGCGTGTTTGTCAACGGCGGCTCGGAGGTCTCTGTGGGATTGGTGGGTCTCGACGGGGTGGTGGTCGGGGTCGGCGAGGTAGTCGTGGGTTCTTGAGTGTTCTCCGGGACTTTGGTCAAGGTAGGCGCCGGCGGCGGCGGCGTCGTCGGGGTGGTCTGCCGGCATACCGGCAACAGGGACTGCTCTACCAACTTGCGCATCTGTTCGGTTGCATCGTTGAGGCTTCCGCCTGGTAAGCCGGCGATCTGGGTGCGGCCCTTCTCGTTCAAGTCGTCCACCTTGAGCTGTCTGCACCCGTCCGGTTGTTGACCCAAGTCGAAGATCGACAACGCGTTCTGGTTGTTGAGGCAGCCGACCCGAGATTGGTGCTGCAGTGGGTAGCCGAGCAGCGACCCTTCATAGCCGCGCATGACGGACACCGTGCCGTCGTGGACGGCGGCGACGTAGTAGTGGCTGCTGATGATCTGGTACCCCGCGATCAGACCGGCCACCAGGAGAGCGACGACAACGGCCACGGCGATGAGGATGCGACGCCAGGGCCGTCCGCGCTTTGCAGGTGGTTCAGGTTCTGCCACAACGCGTTTCGCGGCGGCAATGCGCTTCGGGTTGAAGGCCGATGCACGGCCCGCCGACGTGTTCGGGGGTGCGATCTGATCGTCGTCGCCAGAGACGGCGCCTGCCAGGATCGGCTGGGTCTGTCCGTAGTCGTAGTCGACGACGTCGGCGACCACCACGGTGACGTTGTCAGGGCCGCCACCGCGCAACGCCAATTCGATGAGGCGGTCGGCGCTTTCGGCGACGTCGGGCAGCTGCAGCGCTTCGAGGATGGTCTCCTGGCTGACCGGATCGGACAGGCCGTCCGAGCACAACAGGTAGCGGTCGCCGGCGCGCGCCTCCCGCATGTTCAGCGTCGGCTCCACCTCGTGGCCGGTCAGTGCGCGCATGATGAGCGACCGCTGCGGGTGGCTGTGTGCCTCTTCGGCGGTGATACGGCCGTCGTCGACGAGGGTCTGCACGAACGTGTCGTCCTTGGTGATCTGCGCGAGCTCGCCGTCACGGAGCATGTAGCCGCGCGAGTCGCCGATGTGCACGAGGCCAAGCTTGTTGCCCGCGAACAGGATTGCGGTGAGCGTGGTGCCCATGCCTTCGAGCTCGGGGTCGTTTTCGACGTGGGCGGCGATCGCCGCGTTGCCTTCGCGCACCGCCTGGTCGAGCTTGGCGAGAAGGTCGCCGCCGGGCTCGTCGTCGTCGAGGTGTGCCAGCGCCGCGATTACCAGTTGGGAGGCGACCTCGCCGGCGGCGTGGCCGCCCATCCCGTCGGCGAGCGCGAGTAGTCGCGCCCCCGCGTAGACAGAGTCTTCGTTATTGGCGCGCACCAGTCCGCGGTCACTGCGCGCGGCATAACGGAGGACAAGCGTCACGGGCGCAACTCGATTACCGTCTTGCCGATTCGAACCGGCGTGCCGATCGGAACGCGTACCGCCGTCGTCACCTTGTCCCTATCGAGATATGTACCGTTGGTCGATCCTAGGTCTTCGACGTACCACTCGGAGCCATGCTGCGACAGCCGGGCATGGCGCGTCGAAGCGTAGTCGTCGGTCAGCACGAGCGTGGAGTCATCGGCACGCCCGATGAGCACGGGCTGGTTGCCCAACGTGATTCGGGTTCCGGCGAGTGCACCGTCGGTGACTATGAGGTAGCTGGCCGTGTGACGACGCTGCCGGTTAGGCAGCAGTGAGCCGCGCAGTGCCAGCCCCCGGCGCACCATCACTGCGCCGGTCGGGGCGTAGATGTCGGTGCGCAGAATTCGCAGTACGGAGAAAATGAACAGCCACAGCAACAGAAGGAAGCCGGCGCGCGACAGTTGCAGCACCAACCCCTGCATCTGGCGCCCCCTTCGTCCTCGTGGCCGACGGCCCGTCAGCAACGTCACGATACTTGGGCGGACCTCGGCGCGGGAGGCACGCCGACAGCGCGTCCGCGGCTTCAGTGCATGCGGACGACGATTTCGGAGTGCCCGAGCCGGATGACGTCGCCGTCGGCGAGTTGCCACTCCTGCACCGGTGCATTGTTCACGGTGGTGCCGTTGGTGGAGTTGAGGTCAGACAGCAACGCGATCTGGCCGTCCCACCGAATCTCGAGGTGACGACGGGAGACGCCGGTGTCGGGCAGCCGGAACTGCGCGTCCTGGCCACGGCCGATTACGTTGGCGCCCTCCCTGAGTTGATACGTGCGGCCGCTGCCGTCATCGAGCTGCAACGTGACGGTGGTGTGGCTGACGGGGCCGTAGTCGTTCGGGCCGTAGCCGCCGGGCGCATAACTGCCCTGTCCGTGCTCATACTCGCCGGCCTGAGGAGCGCCGTATCCGGGCGGCGCGTCGTAGCGGCCGTAGTCGGGCTGACCGTAGTCGGGTTGACCGTAGGGCTGACCCTGCTGCTGGTAGCCGCCCGGGTCGTAGTCGTACTGCGTTTCGGGGCCGCCGTAGCCGGGGCCTTCGTGGCGTCCCGGCGGCGGTCCGGGGGGCGGTCCGGGGGGCCGGCCGTAGTCGCCGTAACCGGGCTGGCCGCCGTAGCCGCCGGCGGGCGGGCCTTGTCGGTAGGGCTGTTGCTCGTATCCACTCGGGGGCGGGCCATATCCCGGTGCCGGCGGCTGTTCGTATCCCGGGGTGTAGCCCTGGTCGGGGTAACCGCCTTGCTGCGGATAGCCGCCTTGCTGCGGATAGCCGCCTTGGTCGGGGTAGCCACCGCGGGGCGGGTACCCGGGCTCACCCTGGGGTGGCGGGTAGCCGCCCTGGTCGGGGTAGCCGCCCTGGTCCGGAGGCGGCGGATAGGCGGCCCGTGGATCGGGGCCGGGACCGGCGGGACCGCGCGGGTCTTCCGGCGGACGGCCGTAGCGTTCGTCGTAGTACTCGTCGGGGCGCCCCTGTCCCTGGCCGCTGCGGTAGCTGGGATTGTCTGTCATCGGTGCTACTCCTGGTTGTGCGTCGGGCTCATGAGGTGGTTGTGGCGGGGCGGGCATGGCGTCGGGGTTGACCGCAGCGCGGGCGCGAAACTGACCGGTGTGCAGCTTCGGCGACTGCTCGAATCGGACAACCAGATCACCATACGTTTGCCATCCCTGATCGCGGATGTAGCCCACCAGATGCTTGGCGAAAGTATCGGACGTGAGAACCGGATCGGCCACCGCCTCGGCATAGTCGGGTTCACTGAGCGTGATCACGTACTCGTTCGGCGCGAGCAGATGGCCGCCCTCGAGGGTTTGTACGCCGTCGGAAGCCTCCCGCCGCAGCGCGGCTTCGACTTCTTGCGGGACGATGGCGCCGCCGAACACGCGGGCAGCTACGTCGCCGACGGTGACTTCAAGTTTGCGTTCGATGCGCTGCACAAAACCCATGTCACCGTCCTTTCCTATTTATCAGCCCGCGAACGCAACGCCCCGCGTGTCCTGCCATCACTTCGTTCTGTTGCATGGTATCGGTCCTGATAACCACAGCGGGAACCAGAGAACTCTGAGAATCCGATCGGCCCTTGTCAGAGCCGGTTCCGGGCCGAATTCACCACGTTTTCAACACCATGATCGAGTTGGGGCCGCGGGTCGCTACCGTGATAACCTCTAGCGGTTATTTCGGGCGAGTGGCGGAATGGCAGACGCGCTGGCTTCAGGTGCCAGTGTCCTTCGGGACGTGGGGGTTCAAGTCCCCCTTCGCCCACCGAGAGCGGTTCCACGAACTAAGAGGTATTAGGTCACGAACTCGAAAGGGTTCCTAACCGTTGGGTCTGTGGCGCAGGCTGCGTTGCTTCACGGCGTCGAGCGCACACCGCGTTGTTGGGCCTGATGTCGTCCGGGGGTGCAGAAATATGCGGTAAGGGCCCAGCCTGACCCACCCTTAGAGTCGTCTTCGTGGGCGATTCAATCCGGGCGGATGTCACCGGGCTGTCGGTACTGGCGGCGTGCTGCGAGAACCAGGCGGCTGCCGTCAGGGGCAGCTCGGGGCGACCGCTTTGGCTGGCGACGGTTTTCCGCGACGGCGGCGGTGGGCGCTGCATTCGAGATTGCCACAGCAGCGGGCCATCGGATATCCGACCGGCTCGACTCGACAGCTACCGCGAGCACCGGCGCGGCGGCCGGTTACCGCAGCACTGAATTACAGAGCGCCGTGCGCATCGCGGCGGTCGCACCGTCGTCGAGCGCGACGATCGAGGTCTGATGCCCGCGGCGTCCGTGCCGTCCCTGTCACAGGTCCGGTCATGGAAATACCGACTACCTCGACGGCGCCGCGAATTCGTGGACCAGCACGGCGCAGGTGTGGGACGACGGCTATTGGCAGGTGTACCAACAAGTGCAACGGCCCGGCGGCACGGAGTGGACGGGTGCGGGCGCTGATGCGGCTCTTGCCCGGGTATCTGGCGATCGCATTCAGGTGGTTGGTGGGGTCGACGAGTTGTACGCCGGGTCCCTCGCGGCGCGCAACGGCGCCTGGCAACTGAACACCGCCCGCCAGTTGGTCCTCGACGCGGTGAACGAGGCGCAGGTCGCAGGGTTCCACGTCGGTGAGGACTATTCGGTGACGAGTCGCGAACCGGTGCCGCCGACGAAGCAGACCGCCGTGCAGGCTCAAGCACAGACCTTCGTGGCAAAGATCCGCGGTCAGGTGCTGGCACTGATGTGCGCTGATCACGTGGTGGCCGCCCAGATCAGCACCGCCACCGCCGACTTGAACGGCCTTACTTTCGATTCGCCTAGATCGCGGGCGACCGAGCGCACCCCCGCAATCCAGGCCGCCGGTTTTGACAGGAGGCTCGTCCCGCAAAAGCCACCGAAGCCGGTGCCGGAGCCGCCTCCGGGCAGCTGGAGCCCCGATCCGTTGATGCGGGCCGCGCAGAAGATCGCCTATGGGCACGCATCTGACCCCATCACAGGACACATGGACGACTTCCCCGAAATGACGAAAGACCAACTCGCCGACCTGACCTACCAAAAGATGCAACGGGCCATAAACGATCCCCGCGGGCTCAGACTCGGTGCAAGCAATAGCGACGGCGCACCGGTCATTTACGACCCGCAAGACAACGTGTTGATCGTGCGTGACACGCGGCCGAACGCCCCGGACGGCGGAACCGTATTCAAACCGGACCCGGTCAGGGATCCCGACTTCGTCGATGACAAGTTCGGTTGGCACGAATCGATCTTCGCGCCGGGCCAACTCGCCGACGGCCCGATCGCCGCGCCGCCATCCCCACCGTTGCCCGCAACTAATCAAGGCAACACTGGTGTGCCGGGAGGCCCTATCGGGGGCAGCATCAACACCGCGCCACCAAGGGCCGCCCCCGCGCCTGCAGCTGGTGGCAGCGGTGGCGGAGGCAGCTGGGGAGATCCCAGCCCTACTCCTCGAGCCATTCCGGGCTGGGGCACCTACGTGCCACCCGATCAGGCCGCTCAAAGCGACGGCCCGATCGGCATCCTCGGAAAGATCCTCCAACAGTTCCTGCCGCCCGACCCTAACGACCCCAACAACACGGCTTAGGGATGCTGACGGCGTCGAGGCGGCACGGATGTCGGCAACGGTGACAACATCGAAGTGACGCCGGTACGAAAGGAGTCCCTGTGACAACGGACAACGATGGCCTGATGGAGATCGACCTGACCGACACCGAGCGCGCTGATGGTGCTGGTTCTGAACGAGTACGCCGGGACCGCGCAACAGGCGTATGAATTGATGGGTCCGGTGGTCGGGCAGTCCACCCGCCATGAGTGGTCACGCCTTGTCTTCCCCTTGATGGGAGCTATCGACCGCAAGGAGGCATTGTCAGATCTGGACTGGACGCGGGCGTTGTTTTTGGCCGAGGTCGGCTTCGGCAGCGATTTGGTCGGCTCGGGACGGCGATTCGGACGCGGAACCGACGAGTTCTGGATCGTCGAATTGCGTTCACTTCAAGACAAAATCAGCAATTACCACCGGTACACCCTGCTGCGAGACAACGCCGCGTATCCCCCCGCGACTTGACACGAGATCTGACGCACTCCAAGAGCTGGAAAGGGGCTTGCGGTGCCTGGCCGAGAGGAATTTCCTGTGACTGCTGACAACGATGAGCTCGTTGACATCGACCTGACCAACACCGAACGCGAGCTGATGGTGCAGGTTCTCAATGAGTACGCCGGGACTGCGCAGCAAGCCTTCGAGTTGATGGCTCCGGTGGTCGGCCGGTCCAGCGAAGATGAGTGGGTGAATTATGTCTTTCCCTTGAAGCAAGCCATCAAGCGTAAAGAGCCGCTGTCGGAACTGGACTGGGCGCGGGCGCTGTTCTTGACCGAGGTCGGCTTCGCCAGCGACCTGGTCGGCTCGGGACGGCGGTTCGGACGGCGCGCCGACGAGTTCTGGATCGTCGAATTGCGTTCACTTCAAGACAAAATCAGCAATTACCACCGGTACACCGTGCTGCGAGACAACGCCGCGTATCCCCCCGCGACCCGATCACCTTCGTCTAGCTCTAGCGATACCCCCGGGCTGTCTCATTTCTAAAGATACGAAACACCCGTATGAGCAGTAGGCCCCGGTTTATCCGACGCTTAGCAGTGTTCCTTGCGGCAGGGGTTGCCGCGGCGGCAGTGGCCGCCTGCAGCGGCGCGCCCGACCGACGCGCCGAGGCCGACGACCTTCAAACCGCCATACGGTCCATGCCCGGCGTCGAGAGCGCCTCCTCGGCTACGAGAACAGCTTCGAACGCGGAGCCACTCTGAGTATCTCCGTCGCAGTTCCCACCGCGACGCACCTGCAGATCGTCGATATCGTCAACCGGATCAACGCGGTCCGCGGGGACGCCTTCGCGAAGTACGACCAGAGTGCCGAGTTCTCCGTCACTCCCACCAAGTGGGACCGCGTATCCCGCGGAGCCGTTTTGAATGCGACACAGATCGCCGATGACGCGATGCTGCTGCGCGACATCGCCGGCCGCGTGCCCGCCCGTGAGATGAGATGGGG
>DASWBF010000407.1:0-16448 GCA_036390735.1 Mycobacterium sp.
GCGACCGACCGAATCAGCACGCCGGGGTCGTTGATGTGCGCTGCCATCCGGATGCGGTCTCCGAGAAGCGCACCACCGCTGTACGGGGACGACGGGTCGACCGCCAGCACCGCGACGCGCAGGCCTTGCTCGCGGTACGCCCCGACGAGTGCCGCGACCGTCGTCGACTTACCCGCGCCGGGCGGTCCCGTGATCCCGACCACGCGGGCGGTGGACGTACCCAGGGCCGTCAGCACCTCGTCGCGACGCGCGCTTTCGACGAGGCTGAGCAACCGGCCGGCCGCCCGGGTGGACCCGCCTCGCGCCGCTGCGATGAGCTCCTGGATGTCCCGCATACGAGAAGAACTTACGGTGCGGGGACCTCGATGACCGTCGCCGAACCCATTCCGCCGCCGGCGCACATCGCCGCGACCCCGATTCCGCCGCCTCGCCGGCGCAGTTCGTGCACCAGCGTGACGAGCATGCGCGCGCCCGTTGCCGCGACCGGGTGGCCGAGCGAGCAGCCGCTTCCGTTGGGGTTCACGCGGTCCGGGTCGATGTCGAGCAGCTTGGTGGTGGCCACACACATCGAGGCGAACGCCTCGTTGATCTCGAAGAGATCGACATCGTCAATCGAAATTCCGGCTCTGGCAAGCGCTTTCGGGATCGCGTCGACCGGCGCCAGCCCCGTGATGGCGGGATCGACACCGACCGATGCCCAGGCGCGCACGGTGGCAAGCGCGGGCAGGCCCAGCCGGTCGCTGGCCACCGCCAACACCGCGGCGCCGTCGTTGGCGCCGCACGCGTTGCCCGCGGTGATCGAGAACCCCTCGATTTCCGGGTGCAGCGGCTTAAGCGCGGCAAGCTTCTCCATCGTGGTGTCGCGGCGCGGGTGCTCGTCGACTTCGAACAGCCCATGAGGGGTCTCGATCGGGACGATCTCGTTCTTGAACCGGCCCTCGTCGATGGCCTGCACCGCCTTGCGGTGCGACCCCAGCGCCCAGGCGTCCATCTCCTCGCGGCTGACGCCTGCCTTGACCGCCGCGTTCCAGCCGACGGTGATCGACATGTCCATGTTGGGAGCGTCGGGCCGGTCGGGATGGGTCGGCGGGAACCAGGCGACCGGCTCGCCGTCGACGATCTTGCTGAACCGAGGCGACGTCGACGCCGAGTTCACGCCGCCGGCGATGACGAGCTCGTCCATCCCCGCTTTGATACTGGCCGCGGCGCCCTGCACGGCGGCCTGTCCAGCGGCGCAGTGCCTGTTCAGCGCTAGCCCTGGCGCCGACGTCAGCCCTGCTGTCAGCGCGGCGTAGCGAGCCACCACCCCGCCACCGTACAGCCCCTCGCCGAGGACGACGTCGTCCACCAGATTCCCGTCGAGATCGGCGGCGATGGCGCTGACCACGTGATTCGCGAGCTGGTAGGCGTCGGTGTCGCGCAGCGTTCCCTTCATCGCGGTCCCGATGGGAGCGCGCAATGCGGACACGATGACGGCTTCAGGCATAGGTGGTCTCCAGATTTTCAAGCAGTATGAGAATGCTATTCTCTCAGTCTGAGAGTGCGAGTTGCAAGAAGGGGAATCATATGCAGATCAGCGGGAGCTCCGCCGTCGTCGTGGGCGGCACTGGAGGATTTGGCGAGGCCACCGTTCGCCGGCTGCACGGCGCGGGCGCGAAGGTCGTCGTCGCCGACGTGGCCGACGACAAAGGCAAAGCGCTGGAAAGTGAGCTCGGCATCCGCTACGTGCGCACCGACGCCACCAGCACTGACGACCTCAACACCGCTCTCGCGGAGGCGGAATCCCTTGGCCCTCTGCGTATTTCGGTCGACTGCCACGGCGGCCCCGCCAGCGGGGGACGTCTCGTGGGCAGGGACGGCTCGCCGCTCGACCTCGACGGCTTCAAGACGACCATCGAGTTCTACCTGACCGCGGTGTTCAACGTGATGCGGCTGTCCGCGGCCGCAATTGCGCGACAGGAGCCGCTCGACGGCGGTGTGCGCGGTGTGATCGTCAACACTGCATCAATCGCCGGCTACGAGGGCCAGATCGGCCAGGTTCCATACTCCGCGGCGAAGGGCGGCGTCATCGGCATGACGCTCGTCGCGGCCCGCGACCTCTCCCCTCTTGGCATTCGCGTGGTCACCATTGCCCCGGGGATCTTCCTGACGCCCGCGTACCCGATGCCGCCCGAGCAGCTCGAGGCGCACTGGGCACCGCAGATCCCGTTCCCGAAGCGGATGGGCCAGCCGTCCGAGTACGCGGCCATGGTCGCGAGCATCGTCGAGAACGACTACCTCAACGGCGAAGTCATCCGCCTCGACGGGGCGCTGCGGTTCCCCCCGAAATGATCGAGCAGTGACGGGCACGCTCGCGGGAAAGGTCGCCTTTGTCGCGGGCGCCAGCCGGGGCATCGGCGCCACGGTGGCCGCAGCCCTCGCGCGTGAGGGCGCGGCCGTGGCGGTCGCCGCGCGCTCCGAGTCGGAGGGCCGGGTGCCGGGGACCATCCATGCGGTGGCCGAGCGGATCGTCGCGGCGGGCGGCCGGGCGCGCGCCGTGCGGTGCGACGTCACCGACGAGTCGTCCGTTGACGCCGCGGTGGCCGAGACCGTTGCGGAGTTCGGCGGCATTGACATCCTGATCGCCAACGCGGGCGTGCTGTGGCTCGGACCGATCGAGTCGACGCCGTTGAAGCGGTGGCGACTGTGCCTGGACGTCAACCTGACCGGGACATTCCTGGTGACCAAGGCGGTCATTCCTCATGTTCGCGCGCGGGGAGGCGGCTCGCTGGTGGCGATCACGACGACCGGGGTGACGATGGAAGGTGCCAACGCCTACTGGGTCTCCAAGGCCGGTGTCGAGCGGCTTTACCTCGGGCTGGCCGCCGACCTGAAACCCGACAACATCGCGGTGAACTGCCTCAGCCCGTCGCGGGTGGTGCTCACCGAAGGATGGTTCGCCGGGGTTGGCGGGCAAGAGATTCCACCGGAGATGGTCGAGCCGCCGGAAGCGATGGCCGACGCCGCGGTGCTGCTCGCCCGCCAGGACGCCAGCGGCATCACGGGCACGATCCAGCGCTCGGAAGAGCTTGTGCCGCCGCGCGACAGTTAAACTTCGAGCGCAAGTTCACGAAGTAGGTCCGTCGTGCTGCGCAACGAGGCGATTCGGTCCGCTTTTTCCTTGCCGACGGGGAAGACCGCGGCCCACACATCCGTAGCTCCCGCCTCGAGCAGCCCCTGCAACTGTGCGCGCACCGATGCTTCACCGCCGACGATCGCGGCCTCCGCCGCATCACTCAGGCCGCCGACCTCCAAGATCCGTTGGTAGTTCCGCATCCCGGCGTACACCGTTGCGGTAGCCGCAGCCGCGGCACGTGCCTCGCCAATGTCGTCGTGCACAGCAACAGGCAATCCAGCGACAATCCGCGGTTCCGGACGACCGGCATCATCGGCCGCTGCGTTAATCCGCGGTGCGACATGACTTTCGATCACCTTTTCAGTTGCCATCCACAACACTGCGCCGTCGGCGTACTGTCCCGCGACCCGCAACAGGTGCGGAGACAGCGCGGACAGCAGCACCGGAACCGGATGGGCCAATGGAGTCATTCGGCCGGCACTGCGCGTGGTCCAGTCGTGTCCTTCGAAGTCGACGTCCGCGCCGCGAAGCAGCGCGGTGATGATGCGCAGGTACTCCTCGGTGCTACGGCCCGGATGGTCGTAGGACAAGCCATAGACGTCGGTGATGAGTGAGCCGTGCGATGGCCCGATGCCGAGCGTAAATCCAGGGCGTCCCATGGCGTTTGCGGCCGCTGCTGTCCTGTTTGCTTGCAGCATTGGGTGACACGGGTACGTCTGCAACACTGCAGTGCCGAGCTCGATGGTCGACGTGGCCCGCCCGGCCAGTGCCATCGCGACGAGGGGGTCACCGGCGACGGTGCTGGCATACCACAGCGAGCTGAAACCGTCGGCCTCAGCCTGCTCGGCTTGAGCGATCATTTTGTCGATCGACGACGCACCGCCGGTCAGCCCGATCCGCATTCATTGCCTCCGATCAAGGTATGTGCGCCGATTGTTTCAGCTCTGTGATCGGTCTGGCGAGTCCTTGTTCGTCGCAGACGCGTTGGAGTTTCTCAAGGGTTTCGTCGAGACCGGCGCCCCGCCGCGATGCGGGTGTGAAGGTCGCGGGAAGATGCCGCATACCCTGGATCACACCGATGGTGTCGTAGTGCACGGTGCGTTCGGGATCGCATCGGTAGTCGGGAATCCGGTCCAGCACAGCAGTGAGCATCGACTTGAACACCGTGCGCGCAACATTGGAACCAATGCAGCGGTGAACACCCAACCCGAAACTGAAATGCCTGTTTGCTGTGCGCCCGATGAGGATTCGATCCGGGTCGCTAAATACCGAGGGGTCCCGGTTGGCCATGGCCCAAGACAGCCACAGCCGCTCTCCCTCCTTGAAGTGCGCGCCGGCGACGTCACAGTCTTCGGAGATCGTGCGTCCGTCACCGGGGGCCGGCGTGAAGTAGCGCAGGAACTCTTCGGTGGCAGTGTCCAGCAGGGTGTCGCGCTCACGGCTGAGCATGTCCCGCCCTTCCGGGTTCTGGGACAGCCACTCGAACGCGTGCGCAGTCAATGCAGTCGTGGTATCGAAGCCGCCGCCGATGAGCAGATTGAGGATGCCCAGCAGTTCCATGTCGTCTGGCGCTTGTCCATCGACTCGGATCCGCGTTAACGCGTCGACGATGCCCGGCCGGGGCTTGTCGCGAATCTCGGTCAGGTTCTTGTACATATCGAGGCCCATCGCCATGTACAACTCTTCTACCCGGGCCGCCTCAGGCGAGTGCGGCGGCGTGTAGACGCTGGCATGTGCGGGCTCGTTGTAAAAAGTCCAGTTTGCAGGCGGGATGCCCAGCATCGCCAGCGTCAGAACAGCCGGCACGACATTGGCGAGGTCATCCACGAAATCGATCTGGCCTCCTTCGACTTTGTCGTCGAGGCACGCGCGTACCACCTCGTCGACGAACGGCACCCATCGTTTGACGGCCGCTGGAGACAGATAGGGATTGAGGGCAGTTCGGTAGATGCGGTGCTCGGGATCGTCCATTTCCAGCATGCCGCCCCGCGTCGGCGGTGACTCGATCATCGTCGGAATCGAGATGCCTTTATAACCACGGCGTTCGTTGTGGATGTCGTGGTCGTTTGAGACGTGCGGACAGCGGGTCAGCTCGAAGACCGCATCCGCGCTCGCAGCTACCCAATGGCCGCCGTAGGTTTCGCTCCACGCAATCGGGCACCGCGCCTGCATCTTATGCGTGATCGTCAGGAACCGGTCGCGATAATCAGCGGCATGCCGGTCGAAGTGGTAGCGAGGTATCTTACGGTCGGCGTCGCCCGCGACGTGTTCAGATGTGATAGTCATACCACTTCAGGTAGCCGCCAGCGTCGACGCGCAACTGCATGCCCGTCACGAAGCGCGACTCATCTGAGGCGAGGAACAGCACGGCGTCGCTCAGGTCTTCGGGTTCGACGTACGGGGTCGGCATGGCTTGCATTCCTTTCTTCACAAGACCGCTCCGCCGTTCACGCCGATCACTTGCCCGGTGATATAGCTCGCGGCATCCGAACACAAGAACACGCAGACTGCGGCAATTTCGTCGCCGGTGCCGACCCTTCCGGCTGGAATCATTCGTGAGATCACCTCGGCGCTGGGCAGTTTCTTCGCCTGCTGCGCGGCGCGGAGCATCGGGGTGTCTGCGGTGAACGGCGGAACGGTGTTGACCGTGATTCCCCGCGACGCATACTCGAGAGCCACCGTCTTGGTCATCGCGATGACGCCGCCCTTAGTGGCCGAGTAGTGCCCCTGACGCAACGCGCCTACCTGTCCGGCCGCCGAAGAGATGGTGACGATCCGGCCCCACCCCGAGGCCACCATGTCCGGAATCGCTGCTTGTATACATAGGAACGTGCCGGTGAGATTGACCGCCACGTAGCGGTTCCACTCATCCAAGGTGATGTCTTCAAAGGGCGTAAACCCGGAAATGCCAGCACTTGTCACCAAGATCTCGATAGTCCCCAACTCGGCGCGAACCTTGTCGAACGACGCACCGACCGCCGGCTGGTCTGACACGTCGACCTCGACCGCTATCGCCTGAGCACCCTCGGCGCGCAGGCCGCCGACCACCCGTTCGGCCGCCTCACCATCCATGTCGAGCACGGCCACCGCGCGGTCCTGGCGGGCCAGGTGTTGGCAGATCGACAGCCCCAGACCGGATCCGCCTCCGGTGACGACGGCGACCTTACTCAATGCGCCCAGCTCTTCCCATCATGCTATACGACCGTATAGCCTAGACGACAGTATAGCAAGCAAGGATGCGCAGGAGCTGTGAGCACCGACGAGATCGACAATCCCGAGATGGGTAAGTGGGACCCCGCCTTCACCGAGCAGTTGTACAAGAAGGCCGGACCCTTCATCAGGAAGTACTTCCGGGCGGAGGTACGCGGCCTGGAGTCGGTTCCCGCCGCGGGCGGCGCTTTGATCGTGTCGAACCACTCCGGCGGCATGATGACCCTTGATGTGCCGATCTTTGGTGCCGCTTTCTATGACAAGTTCGGCTACGACCGTCCGCTGTACACTCTCGCCCACAACCAGGTCCTCGTCGGGCCTTTCAAGGAGTGGCTTGGCCGAGCCGGCATCATCCACGCGAGCCGCGAGAATGCCGCAACTGCGCTGCGCTCAGGTGCAATCGTGCTGGTGTTCCCCGGCGGTGACCACGACTCATACCGACCGACGTTGAACCAGAACGTGATTGACTTCAACGGCCGCAAGGGATACGTCAAGACCGCCATCGAGACCGGTGTGCCCATAGTGCCCGTCGTCTCGATCGGAGGTCAGGAAACCCAGTTCTTCTTGACTCGGGGCAATTGGCTCGCGAAACGAGTAGGTCTCAAGCGGCTGCGCGTCGAGATTCTGCCGATCAGTATTGGTCTTCCGTTCGGTCTGACCACGTTCTTGGTGCCGAACTTTCCGCTGCCAGCCAAGATCGTGACGCAGGTGCTCAAACCCGTAGACGTCCTGGCTGAGTTCGGAAAGGACCCCGAGGTCGACGAGGTGGACGCCCACGTCCGTTCGGTGATGCAAGGCGCCCTTGATTGGATGGCTCGTCAGCGGCGCTTTCCGCTCCTGGGCTAGACGCCCGCCGGCCCTGGACCGCCATGCATGTACAGCGTCTGGCCCGAACAGAAACTCGATGCATCAGAAGCGAAAAACAGGACGCCGTAACCGATCTCGTCAGGCTCACCGAGGCGTCCTGACGCATTGGTCATAGCAATCGCTTCGGGGTCCAGCCCGTAACGTGCCGCGTCGTCGAGCAGCGTCGCCGCACGGACCGCGCCAACAGCGATGGCGTTCACGCGGATGCCCTTCCGCGTCCACGCGGCCGCCATCGACCCAGTCAGGTTGTTCACCGCCGCCTTGGCGGCACCGTAGGGCGCGGCCTGCGGCATGGCCAGCAGGCTGGCGCCCGAGGAGATGTTGACGATCGCTCCCTTGCCCTGTTCGAGCATCGGCTTGGCCGCCGCCCGGGAGAGATGCCAGACCGCGCCGAAGTTGAGCGCCATCACGTGTTCGAAGTCGTCGTCGGGCCACTTCAAGATCGACTTCGTCTCGGCACCACCGGCGCTGTTGACCAGGATGTCGACGTGGCCGAACTCGCGAAGCGTCATGTCAACCAGTCCTCGACACGCCGCTGCGCTCGTGACATCGGCCGGGGCAGCCACGGCGCGTCGTCCGAGCGCCTCGACCTCCTTGGCCGTCGACTCGAGAGGATCAGGACGCCGGCCCGCCAGCACGACGTCGGCACCATGCTCGGCGAGGACCAGCGCGGCCCCTCGTCCAATGCCCGTGCCGCCACCGGTGATGATGGCGACCCGGCCATCGAGGGAAAACCGACCATTCACGTGACTGCTCCTCCGTCGATCGCGTTGCCTATACGACCGTACAGCATGTGCTATATGCTCGTAGAAACTACCGCTGAGGAGGAGTGGTGAACGACCTCTACTACGACCCATGGGACGTCGAGATCGATCTCGACCCGTACCCGGTGTACCGACGACTCCGCGACGAGATGCCGCTCTACTACAACGAACGTCACGACTTCTGGGGCATCAGTCGGTACGCCGATGTCGATGCGGCGCTGAGAGATCCGGCGCGGCTCAGTTCGGCCAAAGGCGACATCCTCGAAGTCGTCAAAGCCGATCCGGTCATGCCGCCGGGTGTGTTCATCAACGAGGACCCGCCCCTGCACACCATCCACCGGGCACTGGTGTCGCGGGCGTTCATGCCGAAGCGGATCAAGGCCGTCGAAGACAAGGTCCGGGCGTTCTGCGTCGCGTGCCTCGACCCGCTCGTCGGCAGCGAACGGTTCGACTTCGTGCAAGACCTCGGCGCCGAATTGCCGATGCGGACCATCGGCATGCTCGTCGGCATTCCGGACGCCGACCAGCCGGCCGTGCGGGCCCAGGCGCATCGCGTCTTGCGCAACAAGCCGGGTGAGCCGCTGCCGGTGAAGAAGGACCACTATTTCGACGGCGACATGTTCACCGAGTATCTCGCCTGGCGCCAGAAGAATCCGTCCGACGATCTGATCACCGAACTGCTCAGTGTCGAGTTCGAGGACGAGACGGGCACGACGCGCCGGCTGAGGACGGACGAGCTTCTGATCTTCCTGGCCGTGATCGCAGGGGCGGGCGTGGAGACGACCGGCCGGCTGTTCGGATGGATGGGCAAAGTGCTGGGCGAACACCCGGACCAGCGCCAGCAGCTCGTTGAGGACCGCGCCCTCATCCCGAATGCAATCGAAGAGTTGCTGCGCTATGAGCCCCCTGGCCCGCACGTCGCGCGGTATGTCGCCACTGAAGACGTCGAATTCCACGGGCAGACGGTGCCCGCGGGAAGCGCGCTTCTGATCATGCTTGCCTCCGCGAACCGAGACGAGCGCCACTTCGAGAATGCGGATCGCTTCGACATCAACCGCAGGCCAGGCGGACACTTGACGTTTGGACGGGGAGCACACTTCTGCCTCGGTGCGCCGCTGGCCCGCCTCGAGGGGCGCATCGCGCTGGAGGAAGTGCTGAACCGGTTCCCCAAGTGGGACATCGACATCGACAACGCCCACCGGTCACGCACCTCAACGGTGCGCGGCTGGGACTCGATGCCCGCGATCGTGAGCTGTCATTCCGGTGGAAGCGGGATGCCGCTGGTGTCCACGCCGGCTTCCACCTGAAGTCCCCAACTGTTGAACGCCATCGCAAGGCACGTGTAAGTGCCGACCACGAAAGGGATTTCGACGAGCTGGCGCTCGTCGAGCTCCTCGGCCAGCCGAGCCCACGTGTCGTCGTCGATGCGATAGTGGTCGAGCAACTGATCGGCTGCGGCGACGAGGTCCCGCTCGAGCGGCGTCCATGAGTCGGCGTCGACTCCGCGTGTGATCGCGTCGATGTCCTCTGCAGCAACCCCGTAGCTCGGCGCGAGCCGCACATGGTGCACCCACTCGTACAGCGCCCCTGTTCGCCATGCGACGCGCAGCAGCATCAGCTCGCGCGCCCGATGCCCGATCGCCGGCTGCTGCAGCAACACGTTGCCGTAGACGTTGAACGGGCCGGCGAGCGCCGGATGGTGCAGCATCGTCGCGAGCACGTTCGGCGTCGGACCGGGCGTCCGGAACATTTCGATGAGCTCGTCGGAAAATGCGCCGCGCAGCGCGGCAACGGAGTCGTCGTCCCAGAGTTCGGGGGGCAAGGGGTTCAGCCGCGGCTGATCGCTCATAGTTGCGGACTGTACATCGCGTCAGTGGCGCTGTACAGCCGTACAGCATTCGTGTTACGTTGCACGAATGACCCTCACTCCTGAGTCACTCGGCACCGCGCCCGGCCGCGGCCGGCTGACCGGCCGTCGTATCGTCGTCGTCGGCGCCGGCACGCGGCCATCCGAGGATCCCGATGCACCGATCGGCAATGGCCGCGGCATCGCAGTGCTGTGCGCACGGGAGGGCGCCAACGTCGCGTGCGTCGACATCGACAGGGACGCCGCGCAATTCACCGCGAACCTGTGCGAACAGGAAGGCGCCAAGGCGTCGACCATTGTTGCGGACGTTCGCGACGCAGATGAATGCGAGAGGCTGGTCAACGAAGCGCACGACGGGCTCGGCGGACTCGACGGCCTCGTCGCGAATGTCGGCTTCGGCGCGGGCGCGGGCCTGGCGGGCACGTCGCCCGAATTGTGGGACGACATCTTCGCGTTGAACGTGCGGTCGCACTTCCTCGTCGCCCGCGCAGCGCTGCCGATTCTCGAGGACGGCAGCTCGATCGTGTTCATTGGCTCGGCCGCAAGCCTGCGGGCCGGCACGCGCTTTCCGGCGTACGACGCATCGAAAGCCGCTCTGTTCGGCGTATGCCGCCACGTGGCGCTCGAGGGTGCGCCACGGGGCATTCGGGCGAACCACGTCATACCGGGGCCGGTCGACACGCCGCTCGGCCGTTACGGAAGTGCCAACGTCGAGAGACGCTCGCAAATCCGACTGCCGCTGGGCAGGCAGGCCACCGCTTGGGACATTGCCTATCCGACGGTGTTCATGTTGAGTGGCGAATCCAGCTACATCACCGGGGAATCCCTCGTTGTCGCAGGCGGACTCGGGCAGATGGGCTGAGTCGGTGGCTTAGCGGCGAGGACTCCGCGAGGGTGGCTTGCGTTTGCGAATGTTGCGGCGCGGCTCTGCGGCTCCGAGATAGCGCTCGAACGCTTCCACCACCTCGCCATGGGCGGTTTTGACGCCGATTCCCTCTTCGAGGTTGAGGAATTTCGGAATGCCCGTTATCAGCAGCAATAGCGCGCCGGGCGAGAGCTCACCTTCGGGGAGATGGACCCCCTTCGCGAATCGCCGTTCCAGAGCATCGAGTTGGACCCGTCGGACCTTCTCGGTAACCTCCGCGATTTCGGCTCGGATGGACTTCCGGTGATTGCCGAGCGCCATGAATTCGGTGATCAGCGCACCAGTGGCCTCCGCCCAGCTGTACTGCCACAGCACCCGCAATGGATCGTCGGGATGCTCCTCCAAGGCTTCTGTCAAACGCGTGACATTTCGATCAGTGCGACGTCGGATCGTGGCCAGGAAGATGTCGTCGAGTGTCGGAAAGTAATACTGAACAAGGCTGGGCGTCACGCCGGCCTTGGCCGCGACGGCACGGTAAGTGACGCTCGCATAGCCCTCCTCGCTCATCAGCCGCTCTACGGAGTCGATAAGGACATCCCGCGTCTTGGACGTCTCGGCGCCCACGCGCCGGGGCGATGCTGCCATGCTCACCTCACTTATTCGGTCTGCGTGCATTTTGGCATTCGATGTATGCTGTACGATCGTATAGTCTCACATTACCGGGAGAACACGATGACGGTCGACACAGATTTAGACACTTTGCAGCGAAATGTCCGCTACTTGTTGGACCGTACGGCCATCCTCGACTGCATCGTCCGGCATGCGCGAGGATGCGATCGCCACGACGTGGACCTCATTTGCGCTGCCTACCACGAGGACGGAGTGGACGAACATGGCAAGGCGATCAACCCCGGCCCGGAATACGGGAACTGGGCCAACGCAACTCACGCCGCGACATCTCAAGTCCACACGCACAACATCACCACGCACACCTGTGAGGTCGACGGCGACACGGCCCACGCCGAGAGCTACGTGATCGTCGTCCTTCTCGGACGCGACGGGCGCAGTGCGCAGTTCATCAGCGGCCGCTACCTTGACCGTCTCGAGCGGCGCAATGGCGAGTGGCGCATCGCGGTTCGCCGGTCGACCGTCGAGGTGATGTTCTTGGCCGACGCGTCGGTGCTGCAATCGTCGTTCTTCAAAGACACCGGCTACCTGGTCGGCACGCGGGATCGCCACGACTTGTCCTACGAACGCCCGCTGTCGATCGACACGCCCGCACCCGCGCGTTGGGCTATTTCGGCGCGTTGAGGCGCGCGACGATCTGCCGGAAGTCCTCGGTCTGGAAGGACTGCTCCTCTGCGGCGTTGGCGTAGTCCAGCGTGTTCAGCACGGCGCGCTCGACCTGCATATTGAGCATCCGCTTGGTGCTCTCGACGGCTTGCCGCGGCAGTTCCATGATCTTCTTCGCGCAGGCGATCGCCTCCGAAAGCGGGTCGGCGACAACGTGATTGGCCAGTCCGATCTCGACGGCGCGCTGCGCCGAGATGCGGATGCCCGTCAATGCGTACTCCTTGGCCTGCAG
Source organism: Mycobacterium sp. (assembly GCA_036390735.1). Lineage (GTDB taxonomy): Bacteria > Actinomycetota > Actinomycetes > Mycobacteriales > Mycobacteriaceae > Mycobacterium. The sequence goes on from DASWBF010000407.1 coordinate 12,274, forward strand.
CACGCTGATCTGCAGCGGCCAGACAAGCGGCCCGCCGTCGGCTGCGACCAGACCGACCTGCACGTGCGGGTCCGCGAGGTAGGCGCCTTCGGCCATGTACACGATGTCGGAGAGCGCCACCAGGCTGCAGCCCAGTCCGACCGCGGGCCCGTTGACGGCTGCCACCACCGGAATCCTGGTGCGCACCATGCCGAGAACGATCTCACGGCCGTGCAGGATCGTCTTGGCTCGCAGGTCGGGATCGCGGCCCAACTCGTCGAGATACGCGAAGTCGCCGCCGGCGGAAAACGTCCTACCGTTCCCGGTGATAACCGCCGCCCTGGCGTCGCGGTCCTCGTTCAACCGCGGCCACAGGTGCGCCAGCGCGACGTGCAAGTCGTCGTTGACCGCGTTCAACGCGTCGGGCCGATTCAGCCTGATGATTCTCAGTGCGCCGTCGGCCTCGACCTCGACTTCGTTTGGCATGTCGTACACGTCAGACTCCTAATCCGAGGATGCGGGAAGCGATGATGTTCTTCTGGATCTGCGAGGTGCCGCCCATGACGCTTTGGGCCCGGCTGTAGAGGTACGCAGAGAGCAACTCCGGGTCCTGCGTTCCACCGACGGACAGCGCGGCATGGCCGACAGACTGCTCGGTCCACGTCATCAGCAGCTTGTCCAGCGAGCCGTCCGGCCCGTGCGACAAGCCGTCGAGTTGTTCGGAGAGCCTCCGCCGCACGTGCAGCCGCAACATCTCGGATTCGACGGCCGCCCAGACCAATTCGTCAGGGATGTCGCCACCGACACGTTTGGCCATCTGACGCACTAGCTTTCCGTACCGGGCGGAGTACCCCAGCGTCGAGGGCTCACGCTCGTGGCTAACCACAGTCATCGCCAGCGCCCAGCCCTGCCCCGGCGCGCCGACCATCTGGTCGGCCGGAACGATCGCACCGTCGAACTCCACCTGACCGAATTCCGTCGTAACGCCATTGATCATCTGCAGGGGCCGCTGTGTGATGCCGGGCTGGTGCATCGAGATGATGAACGCCGAGATGCCCTTGTGCCGTGGTGCGTCCGGGTCGGTGCGCGCCAACAGCAGGCACCAGTCGGCGACGTCGGAGTAGCTGGTCCAGATCTTGTAGCCCTCGATCACGTAGTTGTCGCCGTCGCGGGTCGCCTTGGTCCGCAGCGACGCCAGGTCGGAGCCGGCGCCGGGTTCCGAAAAGCCCTGGCACCAGCGCTCGGTCCCGTTGATCATGCCGGGCAGGAAGCGCTGCTGAAGTTCCTCGCTGCCGTGTTCCCCGAGGCCGACGACGAGATACCCCAGGCTCGGCCGCGGCGGGGCGCCCGCGCGGGCCAACTCTTCGTCGACGATTACGTCGTAGACCGGCGGCAATTCCTGTCCGCCAAACTTTTTCGGCCACGACAGCCCGAAGAACCCCGCCGAGTACAACGCCTGGTGCCACTCGCCCTGCCGTGCCCAATAGTCGTCACCGGAGGTGGCGAACGCCCCGGCCTGCCCGCTCAACCACGTCCGGAGGCGCTCGCGGAACGCGGCCTCCTCCGGCGAATCACGAAAGTCCAAGATCGATCTCCTTCAGGCTGACCGGGAACAGTTCGGCGGACGTCAACGCGCGCCGCAAGTACACGTGAGCCAGGCATTCCCAAGTGTTTCCGATTCCGCCGTGCACCTGAATGGCGGTCTCGCACACCGTGCGGGCGGCGCGCGCGCAGTAGACCTTCGCGATGTTCGCTGCGCGGATCGCCCCGGTCGGCTCGAGTTCGTCGACGGCCCACGCCGCGTGCCGAAGCACACTGATCGAACCCTCGATCAAGGCCAGCCCTTCGGCGAGCATGTGAGCCACCGCTTGATACGAGCCGATCGGCTTGCCGTACTGCTCGCGAATCTTGGCGTACTCACGCGCCAGTGTGTGGGCCCCTCGCGCAGTCCCGAGGATGTCGGCGGTCGTCGCCGTCACCGCAAGCGCTTGAAAGCGCTGGCAGTCCTCGCGGGTGAGTTCTCCGATCGCTTGGACTCCGGACACCTCCGCCATCGCCCTCGTGAGATCCGCTGTCGGCACTGTCTGCCCGATGTCGGCAGCCGAAACGGTCGTGTCCGCCAACGTCACTGCGCGTGCATACCCGCGGGCATCCACCGGCAATGTTGCCGGCTGGGAGTCGCCGAGGTGCCGTAGCAGATCGTCGGCGAGCACCGGCCCGAGGAACGGGACGTCGACCAGGCCGCGGCCGAATTCCTCGGCGACAATGGCGACTTCGACGCCCGACGCGCCGTCCGAGCGCAGCGACCGCCAGCCCGTCGCGTCGACCGCCTTCTCCAGTCGCGCGATCCGGCTCTCGTCAGACAGATCCTGCACGGAGCCCGGCCCAAGGTCGTCGGCCAGTTTGGCTGCGGCATCACGTAATTGGCGCTGCTCAGGTGTCAGCCGAACGTCCATAGCTCTCCTTCAGAACTCTGCGCAGCACCTTGCCCGAGGGCAGGCGGGGTATTTCGGGTACGAACACCACGTCGGCGGGGCGCTTGTACGACGCCAGGCGGTCACCCACCAGGCCGACGAGTTCATCGGCGCCGACGGGTGCGTGGGCGGCGACCGCGGCCACGATCGCTTCGCCGTAGACGGCGTCGGGGATTCCGAACACCGCACAGTCTTGGACGGCGGGATGCCCGTGCAGCACCCTCTCGATCTCCGCCGGTGCGACCTGAAATCCCCGCACCTTGATCATTTCCTTCGAGCGGTCGGTGATCCGCAAGTAGCCGTCGTCGTCGAGGAAGCCCACGTCGCCGGTGCGGTACCACCCGTCACAGAACGCGTCGGGAGTGGCCTCGTCGGGCAGGTAGCCGGCCATCAGCGAGTCCGACTGCGCCTGGATCTCACCAAGTTCGCCTACCCGCACGCGCACGCCGGGAGCTGGACGTCCGACCGTGTCGAGCCGCACGTCGTCGAGCGGGTTGCACGCGATCACCGGCAGTTCACTTGTGCCGTAGGCGGTCAGCCATCCCACGCCGGTTCGACGGGTGACCGTCTCGGCGACGCTGGGAGTCACGGGCGTGGCGCACCACATGATGTAGCGCAGCGACGACAGGTCGACGCTGTCCAGGCGCGGATGGGCAGCGAGTGCCAATGCGATTGGTGCGACGGCCATTTCGATCGTGATGCGGTCGGCCTCGATGTGGTGCAGCATCAGATCGATGTCGAACCGGGGATGCAGCCGAAGCCAGGCGCCGGTGTCCAGCGCGGTCATGATGTTGAGCAGGCCGAGAATGTGCGAGGCCGGCGTGACGATCTGCATCCGGTCCGACGACGTCATCTGCAGTGCGCTGCGCCAGTGCCCGATCGCGGCGCCGAAAGACTGATGGGTGTGGCGGACGGCTTTGGGCATGCCGGTGGTCCCGGAACTGAACACCAACACCGCGTCGGATTCCGGACTCGGCTCTCCAAACGAAGCCCGGCCCTCAGTGATCGGCTCGTCGAGATGCAGCATCGGCATCAGCTCCGCCAAGACGGGATGGTCTCCGACTGCGTGGCTGGGACCGGTGAGCGCGAGCGCGTGCTGCACCTCACTCTGCTTCCACGCCGGGCTGAGCAGAACCACCGCGGCGCCCAACCGCCAGATCGCACGCACGGCCACGACGAACTCGGGCCGGTTCGACGACATCAGTGCTACGCGCTGGCCGCTTCGCACTCCCCGCCCCCGAAGGGTGGCGGCCAACCCGTCGGTCAACGCCTCGATTTCGGCGTGGCTGTAGTGCCTCTCCCCGAACGCAAGCGCAGCAGTGCGAGTCAACATCGAGAGGATCCTACCGTGATTGAGAACCTGATTCTCTTATTGATAGAATCTTAATACCAGAGGGAGGCGGCATGGCGATCACCCACGTGTTCCACCGGGCCACCGTGGCTCGGATCGTCAAGGAAACACCTGATGCCCGCACCTTCGTGCTGACCCCTGACGAGCCGTTTTCGTATCGGGCCGGCCAGTACTGCACGTTCCGCGTGACCGTGGACGGCGAAGACCTCTATCGCTCCTACTCGATGTCGAGCGCCCCCGAGACCGACACCGAACTGGCCACCACCGTCAAACGCGTACCCTCCGGCAAGGTGTCCAACTGGATGCTCGACAACCTGGTCGAAGGCGACGAGGTGGTCTTGACCAGACCCGCCGGAACGTTCTGCCTGGAC
>DASWBF010000408.1:0-2425 GCA_036390735.1 Mycobacterium sp.
GCGAACAGCGCCGAGCCGCCGACCTCCGCGGTGACGGTCGGCTCGATCTCGTCCGGCTCGAAGACGAACAGGTCGGCACCTGGGGGTGCGTCCTCGGTGTCGGGAAGCCGGACGACGATGCCGTCGTCGGACGCGGTGGGCTTCTCGTCGATGCCGTATCGCTCACGCAGCCGCCGGCCGACCGCCAGCGCCAGCGGACCGTGCACACGCAGTCCATACGGCGAATGCAGAATCACCCGCCAGTCGCCGAGCTCGTCGCGGAACCGCTCCACCACGAGCGTGGAATCCGTGGGGACGGCGTTGGTGGCTTGCCGCTGGTCGTCGAGCAGGCGGCGCAGGTTCTCGGTGGCGTACTCATCGAAACCCATTCCCGCACAGTGCTTTTGGAACGCATCCGGTGTCAGGCCGGCGAGTTCCCCGGTGAACGCGCCTAGCGCGGCCCCCAGCTCGGCGGGCCGTCCGACGCCGTCCCCGCGCCAGAACGGCAACCTGGCCGGCTCGCCGAACGCGGGAATCACCAGCACGCGGTCGTGGGTGATCTCGGTGATGCGCCAACTGGTCGCCCCCAGCGAGATGACGTCGCCGGGCCGCGACTCATACACCATCTCCTCGTCGAGTTCGCCCACCCGCGAGGGCTTTTCGGAGTCGGCACCGGCCGCCAGGTACACGGTGAAGAGGCCGCGGTCGGGGATCGCGCCGCCGGAGGTGACGGCCAGCCGCTGCGCTCCGGGCCGGGCGGTCAGCATGCCGGCGTCGCGGTCGTAGACCAGTCGCGGCCGCAGCTCGGCGAATTCCGTCGACGGGTACTTGCCGGACAACAGATCCAGCGTCGCCTCGAACGCGCTGCGCGGCAACGTCGCAAACGGCGCACTGCGCCGCACCAAGTCGAACCAGACGTCGGCGTCCAGCGGCTCCAGCGCGCACGCCGCGATGGTGTGCTGCGCCAGCACGTCGAGCGGATTGGCGGGCACCGCCAGGTTCTCGATCTGTCCGGCCAGCATCCGCTGGACGGTGACCGCGCAGCTGATCAAGTCGGTGCGGTGCTTCGGGAACACGACACCGCGCGAAATCTCGCCGACCTGATGTCCCGCGCGGCCGATCCGCTGCAACCCGCTGGCCACCGACGGCGGCGCCTCCACCTGGATCACGAGGTCGACTGCGCCCATGTCGATTCCTAGCTCGAGGCTGGATGTGGCCACCACCGCTTTGAGCCGCCCGCTCTTGAGGTCGTCCTCGACGGCGGCGCGCTGCTCCTTGCTCACCGAGCCGTGATGCGCGCGGGCCAGCAGGGGCGCGGCGCCGTACGTCTGCCCGCTGGCCATGATGTGCGCGGGCGGTCCGCCCGGAACCTGCGGATTGGGTGGCGACGTCAGTTCGGCACCTGAACGTTCGGCGTGAATCTCGTTGAGCCGCGCGGTCAGTCGCTCGGCCAGCCGCCGGGAGTTCGCGAACACGATCGTGGACTGATGCGCCTCTATCAGATCGGCGGTGCGCTGCTCGACGTCCGGCCAGATCGTGTTGTTCTCCAAGTTCGCCATGTCGGGCACCGGCACCACCACCGACAGGTCGAATGTCTTGGCTGCCGGCGGCGCGACGATCGTGGTGGGCGCACGCCCAGACAGAAACCGCGCCACCTCCTCCGGAGGACGCACGGTGGCCGATAGCCCGATGCGCTGCGCGGGCCGTTGAAGCATCATGTCGAGGCGTTCCAGCGACAGCGCGAGGTGGGAGCCGCGCTTGGTGCCTGCGACCGCGTGCACCTCGTCGACGATCACGGTCTGGACACCGGCGAGCGTGTCGCGGGCGGCCGACGTGAGCATCAGGAACAGCGACTCGGGGGTGGTGATCAGGATGTCGGGTGGCCGGGTGATCAGTTCCCGCCGTTGTCGCGGCGGCGTGTCGCCGGTGCGGACGCCGACGCTGATGCGCGGATCGGGCAAGCCGAGCCGCTGTGCCGTACGGGTGATGCCGGTGAGCGGCGTGCGCAGGTTGCGTTCGACGTCGACGGCCAGCGCCTTGAGCGGGGAAACGTAGAGAACCCGGTTGCCGTCGCCGGGCTCGTGAGCCAGCCGGTCGATCGCCCACAGGAACGCCGCGAGCGTCTTGCCGGACCCCGTCGGCGCGATGACCAGCGTGTTGTCGCCGTCGGCAATGGCCGACCATGCCTGCGCCTGCGCCGGCGTGGGCGCGGCGAACGTGCCGGTGAACCACTCACGGGTGGCTGGGCTGAAGCGGGCGAACGGGTCAGGGATGGAGCTCACGTGTCCATCGTGCCAATGGGGTACGACAAGAAGCGTGCTGAACACCGTCACCGGGTGTGCGACAGATTTGTAGGTACACCGAAGTTGATCTTGAATTGAACCGCTGGCCTGCTGGTCATGCGGTGGCGTAGCTGGCGATCTGGTTGTGCGGCTGTGTCCAGATG
>DASWBF010000409.1:0-9549 GCA_036390735.1 Mycobacterium sp.
GTATCACGGTCTGGCCGCCGAGACGCCGGGGCACGAGATCCACGGCGCAGGTTTCTGAGTTCCGCTACTTGCGCCGAGAGTGAAGCCAGGGCTGTGATCCGGCTCAGAACACGACCTGGAATTCAGTTTCGGCGCAAAGGCGTTAGGTGCCGCTGGCCCTTTGCGGCCGGCCCGGCTTGCGCTCCCAACTGTCGGCGAAATTCCGAATGGCACTTCCGTCCCAAACGGGGCCTCCACGGAGATCGGCCAGCGGGGCAGGGAAAGCATCAATCGTGCGCAGTTGATGCACTCGTTGGCGCGAGATGCCTAACTCGTCGGCGATCTCGGAAGCCGACATCAGCTCCGGCAGACTTGGCTGCTCTGATCGACGGAATAGCTCCCCTCGGTGATGATCTCGACACCAACCGGCTCACTGCGAACCACGCTCGAGACGGCTTCGGCTAGTTTGCGACCCGCCTTCCACAAATCCATGTGGTCGGGCGCATGAACTACGACGTCGATGCCGCGGCCGGGGACACGCGAGACCATGGCATCGAACCGGGCGAGCTGATCCTCCCACCGATCCATGTCGTCCATCGACGGATCGAGGTCGTAGGAAAGCGTGATGACCCAGGATTAGCCGCGGAATGGCATTCCGGGTGATTTGAGCCGGACCACAGCCGTAGCTCCGGTTTCCGCGCGAAGATGTTAGGCCGTGAAGCTGCCCGCCGGGCTGAGCACGAAGCCGTGCTGGGTCGCGCTGTTGACGCACACCGTGGCTCCGCCCGCGTCGATCGCGCAGCTGACATTGCGGTAGCTGATCCGTGTCTGCGGCGGCAGCGGCTTCACCGGGCCCGTCACCGCGAACAACGGCGCCGCCGTGTTGGCGAACCCTGGCTCCTCGCCGCCGACCCCGCTGACCAGGTTCGCGCCCTCCGGCGCGGCCGGGATCGGACCGCTGCATCCGTAGCTGTTGCGCCCCTTGTCCAGCACGCACGTCAGCCCGTCGGGCGTCGCGAACGCGTACCAGGTACCGTCCATCACCGAGAACTCGGCGGGAGAGATCGGCGGATAGACGTTGATGTTCGGCAGCACGGGCGCTTCGTCGGCGCCCGCGACGGGCGAGGTCGCCATCACCAGCACCGTTCCCACGGCACCGGCCAGGCCGGTCAGCACTCTGCTCAGCACGGAATCACACTACGACGGGTGCAGGCCGGGCGCTCGGACGACCATCGGCACCGCGGGGAAGTAGCTCGCCATCTCCGAGCGTGACTTGCGCAGCGCGGCCGTTCCGTAGCCCTTCTTGCGGTGCTCGGGGTGGATCCACACCCTGACGTTCACCTCGCCGCCTGCCAATTCACCGAAGACCATCCCGACCTTTTCCGTACCAGAGACGGCGACAAGCCACACCGCGTCCTCGTCGTCGATTCGTCCCAGTCCAGACCGGATCTCGTCATCAAGAGAGCCAGCCGGTCCGCCGGAGCCGTCGCCCGCCACATGCATGTCGGCGGTTCGCGCGGAGAAGATGTCGCGGTCGTCGGCGCCGGCGAACAGCCGGAGCGTCACGCCCTCCCCGGTGCTCGCCGGCCGCTCGCCGAGAGTGAACGTCAGCTGGTTGTTCAGGTCGTCGAGCTCGTCGGCGATCCTGCGCCGCGACTCTTTGGTGAATTTGTCGAACGACATGCCGATCACGGCTTCGGCGCCCAGCCGCGAGGTGCCGAGAAGCGTCGCGATCGCCTCGACAGCGGCCTCGCGATCTTCGGCTTCGACGACCGCGTCGGCCACGTCGTGACGACGCTCGAGCGCCGTGACGAGGGCGTTGTCGATCTCCCGCCTGACAGCGGCGCGGTCCTGGTCCGTCATGGGCCTCAGCCTAGTCGCGAAGCCACGACCGCCAGAAATCGTCGCGCGCCGGCTCTCGGCCACTGAGCTTTTGCACGACCCACTGATTCATCGACACGCCCTGCTCGGTGGCTTCGACGGTAAGGCGGGCATGCAATGCCAGCGACGTGCGGACCACGAACTTGCCGCTGTACTTGCGTTCCATCAGCGGCGGCGGCAACTCTTGACCGCGAGCGGCCATGTCGTCGACCGCCTCCTCAACCGCTGCTACTGCCTCGCGAGCGGTTGGGGCGCTGCGGGAGAGCCATGAAGTTCAACGCACAGACCGACGTAGTGACCGGCCTCGGGTGAGTACTCGGCGCGGTAGGTGTATGTAATGGCGAAAAAAGTGATAGCACATACGCTATCGCTTTGTCAGAAGTGTCTAACGCACCAAAAGCCGGGCGCCAACGGCACCGGGACCGCGGCTCAGTACGACCCGCGGGCCATCGCCTCCAGCCGCGCGATCCGCTCGGCGATCGGCGGGTGCGTCGAGAACAACCCCACCATCCGCTCGCCAGAGCGGAACGGGCTCGCGATCATCAGGTGCGACTCGCTGGCGAGCTTTGGCTCCGGCGGCAGCGGCGCCTGCTGCACACCGGCCGAGATCTTTCGCAGCGCCGACGCCAGCGCCAGCGGATCGCCCGTGAGCTCGGCGCCCGACTGGTCGGCTTGGTATTCACGGGACCGCGACACCGCTAACCGAACGACCGTCGCAGCGATCGGCGCCAGCAGCGAAATCAGCAGCAGCGCAAAGGGATTGGCGTCTCGGTTGCCGCCGGTCCAGCTCATGATCATCGCCAGGTTCGCCAAACCGGAGATCACCGCGGCCAGCGCGCCGGCCACACACGAGATCAGAATGTCGCGGTTGTAGACGTGCGACAGCTCATGGCCGAGGACCGTCCGCAGCTCACGCTCGTTGAGAATCGCCAGAATCCCCGTGGTGCAGCACACCGCCGCATTGCGCGGATTACGGCCCGTAGCAAACGCATTCGGGTTCGCGGTGTCACTGATGTACAGCCGCGGCATCGGCTGGTGCGCCACCGTCGCCAGCTCCCGGACGATTCGGTGCATCGTCGGCTCCTGCAGCTCGGTCACCGGCTGCGCGTGCATCGCCCGCAGCGCCAGCTTGTCGCTGTTGAAGTACACCCAGACGATCATGCCGACCGCGAACAGGACCGACAAAATCAGGATGTTCCTGCCGAACAGCGACCCGACGAACACGATCAGCCCGAACATCAGCCCGAGAAGCAGCACCGTCTTGATGCCGTTGCCCCATCGGTGCCCGACCATCACCAACTCCTCTTGTACGCGAACGAATCGTTAAGAGAACGCTGAGGGACGCCGCCGGGTTCCGTCAACCGTGACGCGAAATCGTGTAGTCGACGAGCGTGGCCAACGCCTGGCGTCCCGCGCCGTCGGGCAGCCCGGCCAGCTCGTCGCGGGCCTGCGCCGCATACCGCGCGACGGTGTCCTTGGCCTCGGCCATTCCCGGCGACGCCCGCAGCAGCGCCAGCGCCTCGGCCACGTGGGCGTCGTCGTCCATCGGGCCGGCCAGCAGCTCGCGCAGCCGCTCCGCGTCGGGCCCGCTTTCGCGCAGCGCGTACAGCACTGGCAATGTGTGCACGCCTTCGCGCAGGTCGGTGCCTGGGATCTTGCCCGATTCGTCGGAGTCGCTGGCGATGTCGATGATGTCGTCGGAGATCTGGAACGCGGTGCCGACGATGCCGCCGAGCCGCCTCAGCCGCTGCACGTCCGCCTCGGCCGCGCCGGAGAACGTCCCACCGAACTGGCCCGATGCCGCGATCAGCGAACCCGTCTTCTCGTGCACCACCCGCAGATAGTGGTCGACCGAGTCGACGTGCTGGGCAGCGCCGCGCGTCTCGCGCATCTGGCCCGTCACCAACTCGGCGAATGTCTCGGCGATCACCCGCACCGCGTCCGGACCCAGTTTGCTGACCAGCCGCGACGCCGTCGCGAACAGGTAGTCGCCGGCCAAAATCGCGATATTGTTGCTCCAGCGCGCGTTCGCGCTGGGCGCGCCGCGGCGGACCTGCGCCTCGTCCATCACGTCGTCGTGGTACAGCGTGGCCAGGTGCACCAGCTCGATGACCGACCCCGCGACCGCCACCTGCCACGCGTCGGGGTTCGGGCCCAGCTGCGCGCTCAGCACCGTGAACAGCGGGCGGAACCGCTTGCCGCCGGCATCGAACAGGTGCAGCACCGCATCGCGGATGATCTCGTCGCCCTTGCCGAGCTCCTCGCTGATCAGCGTCTCGATGCGGGCCACGCCGTCGCGGACGCTCGCCGCGAAGGCGGGATCGCCTAGCTCGACCCCCGCCACCACGGTCGCTGGCGTCTTCACGCGTCCAACATACTGGTGAGCATGGATGCCAGCGCGGACGTGGTGGTCGTCGGCGCCGGTCCGGCCGGGTCGGCGGCGGCCGCGTGGGCGGCGTGGGCCGGGCGCGACGTACTGGTGATCGATGCGGCGTCCTTTCCCCGGGACAAGCCGTGCGGCGACGGGTTGACGCCGCGTGCCGTTGCCGAGTTGCAGCGGCTGGGCCTGGGCGACTGGCTCGACGCGCACATCAAGCACCGCGGACTGCGACTGACCGGGTTCGGCGGCGAGGTCGAGATCGACTGGCCGGGTCCGTCATTTCCTGCCTATGGATCTGCGGTGCCGCGGACGGAGCTCGACGAGCGGGTGCGTCAGGTGGCCGTCGACGCGGAGTGCCGGATGCTGCTGGGCTCGAAAGTGGTTGAGGCTCCCCGTGATCCGCGTGGGCGGGTGACGTCGTTGCGGCTGAGTTCGGGGTCATCGGTCGCCTGCCGGGAGGTGATCGTCGCCGACGGCGCGCGCTCGCCGCTGGGCCGGGCGCTGGGCCGCGAGTGGCACCAGCAGACGGTGTACGGCGTGGCGGTGCGGGGGTATCTTTCGACGCCGCGTGCCTCTGACCCCTGGTTGTCGACGAACCTGGAGTTGAGGACCCGTCACGGCCACCTGATGCCCGGGTACGGCTGGATTTTCCCGCTGGGCAACGGCGAGGTGAACATCGGCGTCGGCGCGCTGGCCACGCAGAAGCGCCCGGCCGACGTGGCGTTGCGGAAGCTGATCGGCCACTACGCCGACCTGCGGCGGCACGAGTGGGACTTCGACGGGCCGCCGCGGGCGGTGTCGTCGGCGCTGCTGCCAATGGGTGGGGCGGTGTCGGGCGTGGCCGGGCCGAACTGGATGCTGATCGGGGATGCCGCCGCCGGTGTGAACCCGCTGAACGGCGAGGGCATCGACTACGGGCTGGAGATGGGCCGGTTCGCGGCGGAAATGCTTGGCAGCGGCGATCTTTCACAGGCGTGGCCGGCGCTGCTGCAGGAGCACTACGCTCAAGCGTTCTCTATTGCGCGGCGGCTGGCGTGGCTGCTGACCGTGCCATGGCTGTTGCCGACGGTCGGCCCGTTCGCGATGCGGTCGGTGGCGTTCATGCAGACGGTCGTGCGGGTGATGGGCAACCTCGTCGTCGACGAGGACGTCGACCGGGTGGCGCGGTTATGGCGCCGGCTGGGCGCGGGGTCGCGGTTCGTCGACCGCCGCCCGCCGTTCAGCTGAGGTTGCCAACGGGCGCACTCCCGGTGGCCAGCTGGGAGCACATCATGTGCCACCTTGGTGCGGTGGAGCAGATCGGAATCCGTGAACTGCGCCAGCACGCAAGTCGCTGGGTCGCCAAGGCGAAAGCGGGCGCAGCCATTCTCATCACTGACCGGGGGCGGCCGGTGGCCCGGCTTGTCCCGATCACCGCTGCCGAACACGCGCGCGAAACGTTGATCGCCAAAGGACTCCTTCAACCGGCGCCCCGACCACGACCGAAGTTCGGCGTTGAGCAACTCATCGACGGACCTCCGCTGACCGAGATCCTTGATGACATGCGCTCCGATCGATGATCTACATTGACACGTCTGCGTTGGTGAAACTCGTTGTGGCGGAGCAGGAATCATCTCACTTGATAGACTGGCTCAACAGCCGTCAAGATCAACCGCTCGTCACGAGCGTCGTCGGCCACATCGAGTTGGTGCGTGTTGCGGGTCGTGTTGGAGAGGTCGAAACGGCTGCCGCACAGCACTTGGCCGCGACGGTCGACACGTTAACCCTTAGCGATTCCATTGCGAACTACGCGGCGACCTTGTCGCTTGCCACGCTACGCACCCTCGACGCGATACATCTGGCCACGGCACACGAGTATCGACAAGACCTGTCAACGCTGTGCGCCTACGACCATCGGCTCATCGAGGCAGCCCGATCTCACCGGCTACCGGTGACGTCTCCGGGAGCAGGGTGACGAGCGCCGCGAGCGTGCGCTCTTGTATGCCTAACAGCGGCGTGTCGGAGTACAGACCCGCACGCTCGCGGCAAAGGTGGGGGCAAAGGGGTTAGCGGGTGGCGGCGTGGAGGGCGACGATGCCGCCCGTGAGGTTGCGCCACCGCACCCCAGACCAGCCCGCTTGCTGGATGAGACGGGCAAGCTCGGCCTGGTCGGGCCACGCGCGGATCGACTCGGCGAGGTAGACGTACGCCTCGGGGTTCGACGCCACCGCGCGCGCGACCCGCGGCAGCGCCTGCATCAGGTACTCCTTGTACACCGTGCCGAACAGCGGGTTCGCCGGCGTCGAGAATTCACACACCACCAGCCGCCCGCCCGGCCTCGTGACTCGCGCCATCTCCCGCAGCGCCGCCTCGCGGTCCACCACGTTGCGCAGCCCGAAGCTGATCGTCACCGCGTCGAACGTCTGATCCGAGAACGGCAGCCGCGTCGCATCGCCTGCCACCTTCGGCACAGCCCGCGCCTTGCCTGCCAGCAGCATGCCCACCGAGAAGTCGGCGGCCACACACCACGCGCCCGAGCGCGCCAGTTCCGAAGTGGACACCGCGGTGCCGGCCGCCAGATCCAGCACGCGATCTCCGGCGTCGACGTCCAGCGCCTTGCGCGTCGCGCGTCGCCAGAACCGGTCCTGCCCCAACGACAGCACGGTGTTGGTGATGTCGTAGCGGCGCGCGACCGCGTCGAACATCGACGCGACCTCGTGCGGATCCTTGTCCAGTGTCGCCCGGCTCACCACGCCGAAGCTATCAGGCGGCCTTGGCCTGACTGCGTTGTAGCACGGCCTCGTAATGGCCGAGCAGCTCGTCGCAGATGACCGGCCACGTGCGCTGCAGCACGCTGCGCCGCGCGGCCGGCGCGTAGTGCGACCGCGCCTGAAGTAAATGCATTACGGCGCCGGGCAGTTGACGTTCGAAGGCCGCGACGTCGAGCAGAAGACCCGTGCGGCCGGGCATCACCAAGTCACGCGGGCCACCCGCGTTGGGTGCGATCACCGGCACGCCCGACGCCAGCGCCTCCTGCACGGCCTGGCAGAACGTCTCGTGCTCACCCGGGTGCACGAACACGTCCATGCTCGCGTACGCGGCTGCCAGCTCGGCGCCGTAGAGCGCGTCCGTGAAAACCGCTGTGGGCAAAGTCTTTTCAAGTTTGACGCGGTCGACTCCGTCGCCGACGACCACCAGCTGCACATCTCCTCCGGCCAACGCCGCAAGCCGCTCGACGTGCTTCTCCGGCGCCAGCCTGCCGACGAACCCCACGATCGGCTTGCCGGCGGGCGACCACGCCCGCCGCAGTGCCTGATCACGCGCCGACGGCGCGAATCCCGCGATGTCGACACCGCGGGCCCATAGGTATACCCGCGGAATACGCTGCGCCACAAGAGAAGACATCGCCGACGACGACGGCGCCAGCGTGCGGTCGGCGTGCCGGTGCAGGTGCCGGAACCACGCCCACGCCACTCGGGAGGTAGCGCTCATCCCGTAGCTCGTCGCGAACCCGGGGACGTCGGTCTGGAACACCGCGACCGTTGGCACCCCAAGCAAGCGCGCCGCCTGCAGCCCGCCGTATCCGAGCAGCGCCGGCGACGCCAGATGCACGACGTCCGGATCGAACGAGCGCAGGATTGAAACCATGCGCGGCCGCGGCACACCGAGCGGCAACGACGTGATCTTCGGGAACATCCGCGACGGCATCCGATGCACCGGCACCCCATCGTGCTGGGTGGCGGCCCCCTCCTGCCGGCGCGGGTTGTCCGGGGCGACGACGATCGCGTCGTGACCGGTGTGGTTCAGGTGCTCGAGGATGCGCAGCACCGAATTCGAGACGCCGTTGACGTTCGGCAGGAACGACTCGGCGACGATCGCAACTCGCACGCGGCCAGCGTGCCGGGCGTCCCTATCGTCGAGGTTGCCGACAGGAATACACGACACGAACTGTCGTCGGCTGCGGTGTGATTACGGACGTCGAGCGACTCGAGCTGAATGCATAGTCCAAGGAAATACTCATGAAAACGTTATGTGCGCCGCGGCGATCTGAGGTAACGTCGGTTTTCAAGAATTTGGGAGCAACGGGGGCCACCTTTGCGAGTTACGTTCGCGGAACGCCGCGTCGTGCGGATTATGCGCGATGGCGCCGACGAATTATCGACCAGCGACGACGAGAACGCCAACCGCCTGAGGGGGTTGCTGAGCAGCGCGATTGCCAGCATGCTGCGAACGTGCATCGACCACAGCGACGCGGCGCGTATTTATTGGCAGATGGTCACCAGGAAACATCGGGAACGGTGGGCGCAAGGTGACATCGACGGGATAATCCCCGTTCTTTCAGAGTTATTGCCGTGGATTCGGGAAGCCGGTATAGACCTCTCCGCAAATACTGATGTGGCCGCGTTGTGCAAAGATCCGTCGTTCGAAAAGATGCGCAACTGGCTTCGTACGACCGGTTGCGACCCGAAGATTTTCGACCTCTTTCGCCAACTCGCTGGCCCCACCGACCGGCCCTGACTGGTCTGCATTCTGACTGTATTGCAGCTATTACGCAGGCATGGTTGCCATCACAGTGCGGGATATCCCTGATGGCGTCCGCGACGAGCTCGCGGCGCGCGCGGCGCGGTCCGGCAAGTCGCTGCAGGAGTTCCTGCGGGGTCTGCTCGTCGACACGGCGGCAAGGCCATCCGTCAATGATGTGATTGCTCGCGCGCGAGCACGCGTAGAAGCGACGGGGGTGCGCGTGGATGCGTCCGCGATCCTCGAAGCCAGAGACGCCGACCGTCGTTGACGCGACGATTGGTCGCTGACGCGTCCGCGATTGTCGCGTTGCTGACCGACTCCGGACCGGTCGGCCAGTGGGTTTTCGCCCCATGCCACGAACTCGTCGACGGCGCGCTGCGGCCGGTAGCAGTCGTACACCTTCAGCGTGTAGCCCTGCTCGACGAACGCCTGCTGTGCGCGCTTCAGCCCCTCGGCCGCCTCGCGGGTGAGGATGCACATCGGCTGCTGATAGCCGTCGATCGGGTCGCCGACGAAGTTGTGCGGCGTGAAGTAGCGGATCTCCTGCAGGATCGTCGGGTCGACGTCGCTTAGTGCGACGAAGTCGGGCGGCGCCACCGGTTGCGCTGACGCCGGAGGCGCGAGCATAACGGCGAGCAAGGCCGCGGCGACGAGTCCGATACTGCGCCGAGAGTGAAGCCATGGCTGCTGAATCAGGGTTTTCACGACCTGGAATTCTATTTCGCGGAAGCGGAAGTCGCGGCGATAGGGTCGGACATGCGCTGGCTGAGGATGGCCGTGGTGGTCGGCGTCATGCTCACCGGCGA
>DASWBF010000410.1:0-2662 GCA_036390735.1 Mycobacterium sp.
GCGCGGTAGCTGGCCGACGGGTACAGCAGCTTAAGCCGCACCTGCTGCGAGTCCAACAGGGTGAGCGGCGACACCCGCAGCGACGTGCCGGTCGTGGTCACCTCGGTCACGCCGTACCCGCGCGCGAGCAACCGCAGCCGCGCCACGGCCACCAGCCGCCGCGCCTGCTCCGGCAGCGGCCCGTAGCGGTCGGTCAGCTCATCGACAACAGCGGCGACGGCGGCGTCGTCGCCCGCTGCCGCCAGCCGGCGGTAGGCCTCCAGCCGCAGCCGGTCGCTGGGGATGTAGTCCGGCGGCAAGTGCGCGTCGACCGGCAGATCGATGCGCACCTCCTTGGGCTCCTCGGGCGCGGCGATGGCCTGGCCGTCCGCGGCGGCGCGGTACGCCTCGACGGCCTCGCCGACCAGGCGCACGTACAGGTCGAAACCCACTCCCGCGACGTGCCCGGACTGCTCCACCCCGAGCACGTTGCCGGCGCCGCGGATCTCGAGGTCCTTCATCGCGACGGCCATGCCCGCGCCGAGCTCGTTGTTCTGCGCGATCGTGGCGAGCCGGTCGTATGCGGTCTCGGTCATCGGCTGCTCGCGGGGATAGACGAAGTAGGCGTAGCCGCGCTCGCGGCTGCGACCCACCCGACCGCGGAGCTGGTGCAGTTGGGACAGCCCGAACGTGTCGGCGCGCTCGACGATCAGCGTGTTCGCATTGGAGATGTCCAGCCCGGTCTCGACGATCGTGGTGCACACCAAGATGTCGTACTCGCGGTTCCAGAAGCCCTCGACCGTGCGCTCCAGCAGGTCCTCGGGCATCTGGCCGTGCGCGACGACCACCCGCGCCTCCGGCACCAGCGCCTGCAGGCGGGCGGCGGCGGCGTCGATGGAGCTGACCCGGTTGTGGATGTAGAACGCCTGTCCATCGCGCAGCAGCTCGCGCCGAAGGGCCGCGGCGATCTGCTTGTCGTCGTGCGGGCCGACGTAGGTGAGCACCGGGTAGCGCTCCTCGGGCGGCGTCAGGATCGTCGACATCTCGCGGATGCCGGCCAGGCTCATCTCCAGCGTGCGCGGAATCGGGGTGGCGCTCATCGTCAGTACGTCGACGTGGGTGCGCAGGCTCTTGATGTGCTCCTTGTGCTCGACGCCGAACCGCTGCTCCTCGTCGACCACCACCAGTCCGAGGTCCTTCCACCGCACGCCGGTCTGCAGCAGCCGGTGAGTGCCGATCACGATGTCGACGGTGCCGTCGGCCATGCCGTCGAGCACCGCTTTCGACTCGGCGGTGCCAATGAACCGCGACAGCGCTTTCACGCGCACCGGGAATCCGGCCATCCGCTCGGCGAACGTCTGCAGGTGCTGGTCGGCCAGCAGCGTCGTCGGCACCAGCACCGCGACCTGCTTGCCGTCCTGCACCGCCTTGAACGCCGCGCGCACCGCGATCTCGGTTTTGCCGTAGCCGACGTCGCCGCAGATCACCCGGTCCATCGGGATCGGCTTCTCCATGTCGGACTTGACCTCGGTGATCGCGGTCAACTGGTCGACGGTCTCGGTGAACCCGAACGCGTCCTCCATCTCCGCCTGCCATGGGGTGTCGGGGCTGAACACAAACCCGGGCGACGCCTGCCGCTTGGCGTAGAGCGCGACGAGCTCCTGCGCGATCTCGCGCACGGCTCTGCGGGCCTTGGTCTTGGTGTTGGCCCAGTCGCTGCCGCCCAGCCTGGACAGCGTCGGCGCCTCGCCGCCGACGTAGCGCGACAGCTGGTCGAGGGAGTCCATCGGCACGTAGAGGCGGTCCTGACCACCCCGCCGGCCGGAGGCGTACTCCAGCACCAGGTACTCGCGACGCGCACCGCCGACCGTGCGCTCGACCATTTCGAGGAACCGGCCGATGCCGTGCTGGTCGTGCACGACGAGGTCGCCCTTGGTGAGCGCGAGCGGGTCGACGACGTTGCGTCTTTTGGCAGCCAGCCGCTTGCCTTCGGTGACCGCGACCCGGCTGCCGGTCAGGTCGGTTTCGGTGATGACGACGAGGTTGCTTTCGGGCAGCACGATCCCGTCGTGCAGCGGGCCTCTGAGGACGCCGACCACGCCGGGGGTCGGCGTGTCGCCCGGGTCGAGGCAGACGGCTGCGACGTCGGCGTCGCGGAGCTGCTCGACGACCCGGTGCGCGGTGCCGGTGCCCGGCGCGACGATGGCCGCGGTGCCGCCGGTGCTGACGTGGACGCGCAGCATCGCGAAGATCTCCTCGACGCTGTGCTGGTGACCGCGCGCCGACGGTGCCGCCTGGATTGCGAGCCGTACGGCGTCGGGGTCCGACAGCTGGCTCAACGTCCACCAGGAATGCTCGGCCTCGACTGCCGCGACGCGCACGTCGTCAAGCTCCAGGAACCCCGACGCGCCGAGCTGCTCGAGGTCGACAGGCGCGTCACCGCCCAGTGCGGCCGTCGACCACGACGCCTCGAGGAACTCCTGTCCGGTCTTGATCAGATCGGCCGCGCGAGCGCGAACCTTCTCGGGGTCGCAGACCAGCAGCGGCGTGCCCTTCGGCAAGTAATTGGTGAGCAGCGTGAGCTGGCCAGCGCCCAGCACCGGCATCAGCGCCTCCATCCCGTCGACCGGGATGCCGTCGGCGAGCTTGGCCAGCATGTCGCCGACGCTGCCGATCGGGCCGC
>DASWBF010000411.1:0-3133 GCA_036390735.1 Mycobacterium sp.
TCGGCAGGCGCGCGGCCAGTCCGAGATTCCGCCGATCGCTGTGGTGACGGCGTCGGGTGCTCTCGACCTCGGCAGCCGGCTGTTCACGAATACCGAAACGCCGCCGCTGGTCTTCACCACCACGGCGTCGTTCGTCGCCACCCGCGACCGGCTGCACGGGCAGGCTGAGGTGCTCGACGCCTCGACCAGCGATCCGATCGTTGTCGACCCGGCTGCGGTGCTGGCCGAGCTGGCGCAGCGCGGGCTGTATCGGCTGCTGTGCGAGGGCGGACCGACGCTGCTCGGCGACGTCGTGGAGCTGGCCTTGCTCGACGAGCTCGCGTTGACCGTCGCACCGATGCTGGTGGGCGGCGCATCACCGCGTGTGGTGACCAGCCACGCGCCGACGACCACCGAGCTCCGTACCGAGCACATCCTGTCCGACGCGGAGGGATACCTGTACTTGCGCTACGCCCGGCGCAGGTGACGCCGCTCGCTACTCTGGGCAGCATGCCGTTTCCAAGCCCCCTGCGAGTCGCCGCTGCGCTGGTCGCGACGATCTCGGTGCTGGCCGGCTGCGCGCCGGGGCTGGCGGCCAACCCGAAATACGCCACCGACTCCGGCCAGGAACCGCAAGGCAACCCGCCGACAACGCCGCCCCCGAACGGACCGCCGCCGATCGAGGCGCCGAAGAGCGATCTGTCCTGGCGGGACTGCACGTCTCGGCTGTTCTCCGAGGTGTCGATCGCTCCGCCGGTCGGTGTGACACTGGACTGCGCCACGTTCGACGCTGACCTCGACCCGATCGACAACGCCACCGGGACCGTCACCATCGGTGTGGTGCGCGCGCGCTCGCCGCAGACGCCGCCTGACGCCGGGCCGCTGGTCATCACCACCGGATCGGATCTACCGTCGTCGATCCAGTTGCCGGTGTGGCTGACGCGCTCGGGCACCGACGTGCTGAAGAGCCGCCCGATCGTCTCGATCGACCGCCGCGGCATCGGGCTGTCCGGCGCACTGGACTGCCGCGACTCGTTCGACCGGCAGGAGATGGCCGATCAGGCCCAGTTCGAGTCCGGCGACGATCCGGTGGCCAACCTCGGCGAGATCGTCGTCACCGCGACAACGAACTGCACCGACACCATCTCCCCCGGCGATTCGGCGTACGACAACCGGCATGCCGCCGAGGACATCGAGCGGCTGCGCACGACGTGGGACGTGCCCGGGTTGGCGCTGCTGGGCATCGGCAACGGTGCTCAGGTCGCGCTCGCCTACGCCGGACGGCACCCGGACAAGGTGGCCCGACTGATCCTGGACTCCCCGATCCCGCCGGCGATCAACGCCGAGGGTGCCGAGGAGCACCAAGTCAAGGGCGAGCAGGCAGGGCTGGAGGCCTTCGTCGCGCAGTGCGCGGCCACCAACTGCCCACTCGCCCCGGACCCGACGTCGGCGGTCGACGCGATCATCGCGGCCGCACGGTCGGGGCGCGGTCCGGGCGGCGCGTCGGTGGCGGCAGTGACGTCGGCGATCAGCACGGCGCTAGCCTTCCCGCGCGGTGACCAGGCGGCGGCGACGAACAGCCTCGCGGCCGCGCTGGCCGCGGCGCGCTCGGGTGACGACAACCAGCTGAACAACCTGATCAACCAGGCGCAGTCGCTGCGTGAGACCGACGGACAGTTCGTCAACCAATGCAGCAACTCGCTGAACCGTCCGACACCCGACCGGGTCCGCGAACTTCTCGTCGAATGGGGCAAGCTGTACCCGCAGTTCGGCGCGGTCGGAGCGCTCGACCTCGTCAAGTGCCTCAACTGGCCCAGCGGCACCGCGCCGCCCGACCCGAAAAACCTCAAGGTCAACGTGCTGCTGATGGGCGGACAGAACGACCCGATCGTCGGCAGCGAAGGCGTCGCAGCCGTGTCGGCGACCGTGCTCAACGCCGGAGTGGCCAGCAAGCGGGTGATGTGGCAGGGCATCGGGCACGGTGTGAGCACATACTCGTCGTGCGCGGTGCCGCCGATGATGGGCTACCTGGACAGCGGAAACCTTCCGTCCACCGACACGTACTGCCCAGCCTGATCTGGCGTTTGCCGTCAGGTACGGTGCGCTCGTGGCGCTCCCCGACTCCGTCTTGAACGTCTTCCGGCCCCGCACCAGCCCTCCGACCGCATCACAGGTGTTGCGCACGATCCTGTGGCCGCTGGCGATCCTGTTCATCATCCACCGCAGCTACGTGCTGGCCACCAACGGCTACATCACCGACGACTACGGGCCGGTGTACCGCGCCGTGTCCAATTTCAGGCGCGGCCTGGACATCTACAACGAACATTTCGACTACGTCGACCCGCACTACCTGTACCCACCGGGCGGCACGTTGCTGATGGCGCCGTTCGGCTACCTGCCGGTGGACGCGTCGCGGTACTGGTTCATCTTCTTCAACACCGTCGCGATGATCTTCGCCGCGTATCTACTGATACGGCTGTTCAAGTTCACCGTCACCTCCGTCGCGTTCCCCGCGCTGCTGGCGGCGATGTTCTGCACCGAAGCCGTCGTCAACACATTGGTTTTCGCGAACATCAACGGCATCATCCTGCTGCTCGAGGTGCTGTTCTTCCGGTGGATGCTCGACGGGAAGGTCGGTCATCAGTGGTGGGCCGGCGTCGCGATCGGGTTGTCGCTGGTGGTCAAGCCGCTGTTAGCGCCGCTGCTGCTGATGCCGCTGCTCAACCGGCAATGGCGCGTACTCGGCACCGCGATCGCGGTGCCGGTGGCATTCAACGTGGCCGCGTTTCCGTTGGTCGCCGACCCGATGAAATTCTACAAGCAGACGCTGCCGTACATCCTGCTGAAGACTCGCGATTACTTCAACAGCTCGATCGCCGGCAACGGGCTCTACTACGGCCTGCCGATGTGGCTGATTGTCTTGCTGCGCATAATCTTTGGCTTATTGGCCGTGGGCGCGTTGTGGCTGCTGTACCGCTACTACCGCACCCGCGACCCGTTGTTCTGGTTCTGCACCTCGTCGGGCGTACTGCTGATCGCGTCGTGGCTGGTGCTGTCGCTGGGGCAGGCGTACTACTCGATGGCACTGTTCCCGTTCTTGATGACGGTGGTGCTGCGCAACTCGGTGATCCGCAACTGGCCGGCGTGGCTGGCG
>DASWBF010000412.1:0-6126 GCA_036390735.1 Mycobacterium sp.
TGCACGCCAAGCTGCTGATCGCGGACAATCAGCACGCCTTGGTCGGCTCGATGAACATCGACCGCAGTGCATTCGACCTGCGTCGAGAACTCGGCATCACGATCGCCGATCCGGACGTCGTCTCGCGGCTCAAGGAAGTCTTCAGCTCGGACTGGGACCTATCGCATCACTACGACCCGCCGGATCCGCTCGACCCGTCCAAACACACCGAAGACGATTTTCCGCACGACCACGACCTCATGCATGAGTGAGATCGACCCGCCGCGCGAAAAGGTTTCGTTGTTCGAGCTGGCGTGGACGTTCAATCACATCGCCCTCGCTTCGTTCGGTGGCGGGCTGTCGGCGTGGTCGCGGGAAGTGCTGGTGGTCGAGAAGAACTGGATGGGCGAGGAGGAGTTTCTCAGCGCGTTGACGATGTGCCGGATCCTGCCCGGCGCCAACCAGGTGAACATGGCGGTGTTCGTCGGCACCAAGATGGCCGGCATCCCCGGCGCGGTCGTGGCGGTGTTCGGCCTGTGCCTCATGCCGCTCGTCTTCATCTTGACGGTGGCATACATCTATTTCCGGTTCAAAGAGGTGCCGGCGGTGAAGGGCAGCCTGCACGGCGCGTCTGCGGCGGCCGTGGCGCTCACCCTGGCCATGGTGATCAAGACCGGCCAGAAGTGCTTGACCGGCCTCGTTCCGGTAGTGCTTTTCGCGGCCAGCTTCGTCTTGAACGGTCTGTTGCGGTGGCACCTGCCGGTGACTCTGGCCATTCTCGCTCCGCTAAGCCTGATCTGGGCATGGCCGAGAAAAACGACCACATGAACACCTACGTACAACTGGCGATCCTTTTCACCTCGCTGTCCTTGCTGTCGATCGGCGGCGGGAATGCGGTGCTGCCAGAGATGCACACGAAAGCAGTTCGCGGGGAGCATTGGCTGACCGACTCACAATTCGCCGACGTGTTCTCCATTTCTCAAGCCGCGCCCGGTCCGAGCATCCTCATCGTCGCGTTGATCGGATATGGCGCCGGGTTGTCGGTGGGAGGCGTTCCGGGAGCAATTCTCGGCGGAGTCATCGCAACCGTCTCCATGATCACACCGGCCGGGATTCTCGTTTATGTGGTCACGCTTTTCTGGCAGAAGGCGCAGAAATCGCGGTTACGGTATGCCGTCGAGAAAGGCTTCGCGCCGATCACCGTCGGCCTGATACTGGCCACCTCATTGGTGATGAGCCGGGCGGCCGATCACGACTGGCGGGCATATCTGCTCACGGGAGTTTGCACGGTGATCTTCGTGTTCACGAAGACCAATCCACTGATCGTGGTGTTGGTCGCCGCCGCGATCGGGTATCTCGGCGTCGTGTGAGCAGACCGGGTTTTCGCCGCCGCGAAGGAGGAAGCCGTTGACCTCTACCATTGTTGAGGTTTTACCGTGGGGGCAATGAGCATCGAATCGGTGGCCAGGACCACCCTGTACCGGCAGATGAGCGCACGCGGCGGCGACCTGCGCTCGCTGGCCGACCGGGCGTTGATCGGCCGGATCTGGCGCTTCGCCGGCCGGCATCACCGTAGGCTGGCCGGTTTCGTCGCGGTGAGCGTGGCGACCGCGCTGCTGGCGGTTGCGACCCCGCTGCTCGCGGGCAAGGTCGTCGACCATCGGTGAGGGGCTGATCCTCGACCTGCGCACCGCGGTGTTCGACCACGTGCCGAGGATGCCGATTGCGTTCTTCACCCGCACTCGCACCGGAGCGCTGGTCAGCCGGCTCGGCAACGACGTCATTGGAGCGCAGCGCGCGTTCTCCGACACGTTCTCCGGTGTGGTGTCCAACGCGGTCACGCTGACGCTGACGGTGGCGGTGATGATCGGCATCTCCTGGCAGGTCACGTTCCTGGCGCTGCTGCTGGTGCCGCTATTCGTCATGCCGACGCGCCGGATCGGCGCGACGATGGCGCGGCTGAGCCGCGAGAGTGCGATCCACAACGCCACGATGAATACCCAGATGATAGAACGCTTTTCGGCGCCCGGCGCGACGCTGGTCAAGCTGTTCGGCAGCCCTTCGCGTGAATCTGCTGAGTTCGCGGTGCGGGCCGGACGGGTGCGCGACATCGGGGTCCGTTCGGCGATGCTGCAGTCGACGTTCATGAACTCGCTGACGCTGATGTCGGCGTTGGCGTTGGCGCTGGCGTTGGTCTACGGTCTCGGCGGCGTGCTGGCGATCGGCAGCCATTTGGAGGCCGGTGCGATCGTGTCGTTGGCGCTGTTGCTGACGCGGCTGTACGCGCCGTTGACTGCGCTGGCCAACGCGCGCGTCGAAATCGCCAGTGCGCTAGTCAGTTTCGAGCGCGTGTTCGAGGTGCTCGACCTGGTGCCGCTGATTCGGGAGAAGCCGGACGCGGTCGCGCTGCCCGACGGCCCAGTGCCGGTCGAGTTCGACGACGTCCGGTTCAGCTACCCGTCGGCCGACAAGGTGTCGCTGGCGTCGCTCGAAGAGGTTGCGGTGCTCGACGAGCGGGGCGGAGACGAAGTGCTGCACGGTATTTCGTTCACGGCGGAGCCGGGGTAGATGGTGGCACTGGTCGGCTCGTCGGGGGCCGGCAAGTCGACGATCGCGTCTCTGATGGCCCGGCTTCATGACGTCGACTCCGGTGCGGTGCGCTTGAATGATCTTGATGTGCGCGACCTTTCGTTCGCGTCGCTGCGACACCGTCGGCATGGTCACCCAGGACGGGCATCTGTTCCACGAAACGATCCGCTCCAACCTGCGGCTGGCCGCGCCACACGCAACCGACGACGAGCTGTGGGATGCGCTGGAGCGGGCCCGGCTCGCCGACGTCGTCGCGGAGATGCCCGACGGTCTCGACACGGTAGTGGGCGAGCGCGGATACCGGCTCTCCGGCGGGCAGCGGCAGCGGTTGACGATCGCGCGGCTGCTGTTGGGGCGGTCCCGCGTGGTGGTGCTCGACGAGGCGACGGCATCGCTGGACTCTTCCTCCGAAGCGGCTGTGCAGCAAGCGCTTTCGGAGGCGCTCGCCGGGCGCACGTCGATCGTCATCGCGCACCGGCTGTCCACTGTGCGTGCTGCTGATGTGATCCTCGTCGTCGAGGACGGCCGCATCGTCGAACGCGGCACCCATGAGCAGCTGGTGGCCCGCGGGGGTCGTTACGCCGAGCTGTACGTTACGCAGTTCGGTCACGACATTGCCGCGGCCTAGCGCCGCCCGCGCCGAAATCGAATTCCAGGTCGTGATTTCCCGAAAACCACGACCATGGCTTCACTCTCGGTGCGGACGTTGCCCGCCGCGGCGTCTGCACGCCTGGGTTTTGCCGAACGTGCGGCCATTGCGAAAATCTGGACGGGAACTCGCAGTGGGTTCACGCTCGGTGTGCGAAGCTGGGGCATCCGGGCTAGCGAAACGGCCTACGCCTGGATCTCGCCCGCGATCTTGCGCTCGATGCCCGCCCGCGTCATCGCGGGCAACGCGATCAGGCCGTCGAGTTCCTTGCGCGCGCGGCTGTATGCGGACTGGCGTTCCTGCGGGGTGGCGCCCCCGTCAGTGGCCAGCCGCATCAGATGCTGGGCACGCTCGATCCTCTGCTGATCCTCCGACGAGAAGTCGCTGCGGCGCCGGCGGATGGCTTCGGCCTCGGCGATGTCGAACGCGCTGACGTACTCGGCGACGGCGTCGCGATACTCGAGCCGCCCGTCCCGGTCGCCCATCAGATCGTCGACCGTCTCCGGCCGCAACAGGTCGGCCCGTCGCTTGGCCTTGTGGAAGCCGATCGTCAGCGGGTTGCGCATGTCCGTCATCATCGGGAAGTCGAGCAGCTTGGCGATGTCGAGCTCGTACTCAAGCCACTTGGCGTCGGTACGGCTGTGCTCGTCGAGGACCCTCGTCAGCTCCCGCCGATTCGCGGCCTCGTTGCCGCGGGCCCGGCCGGCCGCTTCGGCGACGGCGATCTTGGTTTGTTGCTTGATCCGATAGCGTTCGAGCCGCCGCTCGGCTCTCCGGTCGTTGGCCGCTGCGATCGCTTTGAGGCCGCCCCCGATCACCCCGCTCAGCGGGAAAATCAGCCACCAGAACGTCCCGGCGAAGTGCAGCACAGGCCCCATGTGTCCAGCATGCCACCGGGAACGGGTGGGTTTCGGCGCAGCCGGATGCGGGGAATGATGGCAGGTGGCGACCGACGCGGCACGATACAGTCAGTCCCGCGCGTGCGGCGCGCCCGATGAGCACTCAATGACGGCACGCATACCGACGATGCCGTGGACAAGGAGCGATGTCATGACGTACTCGAGCGGCCCGGGAGGCCCGGGCGGTTACGGCGGCCCCCCGCAACCACCGAGCAGTCAAGGATTCGGCCCCCAGCCGCAGGGCTACGGCGCCGCGCCGGCACAGGGGAAAGGCCTGCCGTTCTACCTCAGCCTCGGTGTCGTCGTCCTCGGCATCCTCAGCTTCTTCCTGGGGTTCGCGTCGTTTGCGAAAGAGGACGAGGGTTACAGCGGTGACGGCGTCTTCGGCAGCAGCTCGATGAGCTTCTTCGACAACATCGGCCTGGGTGTGGGCGTGATCGGCTTGGCGGCTCTGCTTGCCGCCGCCCTCATCGCGGGTTTCTCGCTGCTTCCCGAGCAACGGGAGAACGGCCCAGTGGTCGCCGGTCTGTCGGTGACCGGGTTCATCTCTCTGCTGTTTCTACTGATCGGTCTGTCTGCGGGCGCGAACGCCGGTATCGGGCTCATCCTGGTGCTGATCACCTCGTTCCTGCAGGCGGCGCTGGCCGTCGCCGTTCTGCTGTTCTCGGCGGGCATCATCAAGCCGCCGGCGCCCAAGCCGCCGCAGTACGGCTACTACGGGCCGGCCAGCGGCGGCTACGGCCCGCAACAACAGCAGCAGCCTCTACAGCAGGGCCAGCCCCAGCAGCCGTACTACGGCGGTGGCGGCCCGGCGTCGGGCCCGTACCAGCAGGGGCCGCCGTCGCAGCCACCGCAGCAGCACAACCAGTGGTGACTCAGCGCAACCCGATCCGGCGATAGCGAGTCAACCGGTCGGCATAGCGTTGCTCGGCCGGCACCTGCCTCAGCGCGGCCAACTGGCCCGCGATCGCCGTCGATAGCCGCTTGGAGAAGTCGATCGGCTCGTCGGCGGCGTCCGGGCGTTCGGGCACGATCGCGTCGACGATCCCGCACGCCAGCAGGTCGGTTGACCGAATGCCTTGCGCTGCAGCGAGTTCCGCAGCGTGCAGGGTGTTGCGGTAGACGATCGCGCTTGCCCCTTCGGGCGGCAGCGGCGCCAGCCAGCCGTGCAACGCGGCCAGCACCCGGTCGGCGGGCACCATCGCCAGCGCCGGGCCGCCGCTGCCCTGGCCGAGCAGCACCGACACCGTCGGCGTCTGCAGCGTGACCAGATGCGCAAGGCACAGGGCGATCTCGCCCGCGAGGCCCTCCTGCTCGGCCTCCGCCGACAGCGCTGGCCCAGCGGTGTCGATCACCAGCACGAGCGGCAACCGCAGCCCCGCCGCCAACGCCATCCCGCGACGCGCCTCGCGCAGCGCTGCCGGGCCGGTCCCAGGGGGTAGAGCGAAGCGACGGGGGAAAGGACCCGTGCCTGCGGTGCGCTTCTGGCCGAGCACGACGGCGGGTTGACCGCAAAACCTGACCAGCGCCAGCAGCATCGCGTGCCCCTGACCGTCCCCCGCAAGCGGGTGGGGGTACCTCCCGCTCGCGGGGGAGTGCCCCCAGCCCGACAGCAGCACTTTTTCGGTGGCGCCGTGCCGAAGCAGGAAGCCGATGCCGGGCCGATCGGGACGACGCGACGCGACCACCGACTCCCAGGCCGGCACATCGGGGGAGGGTTCGCTGACCTGCGGTTCGGGCGCGGTGGCCGGCTTGTCGACGATCACCTTCAGCGCCCGCTCCAGCGTTCGGCGCAGCCATTTCAGCGGCACCACGCCGTCGATCACGCCGTGCCGCTGAAGGTTCTCGGCCGTCTGGATGCCGGGCGGAAACGGCTCGCCGTAGAGGTGCTCGTACACCCGCGGGCCGAGGAACCCGATTAGCGCGCCGGGCTCGGCGATCGTCACATGGCCGAGCGAACCCCACGACGCGAACACCCCTCCGGTAGTCGGGTGCCGCAGGTACACCAGG
>DASWBF010000413.1:0-9558 GCA_036390735.1 Mycobacterium sp.
TTGCAACCAGCCGGTAGAGAGCAGCGAACGTTCGAGGAGCCGCAGCTCTGCCAGGTGCAATCGGTTTGGGGTTCCAGTTGTTCGGGTCCAGGGTGTCGGCGGACACCCACCGAATGCTGTCAACGGGGTCTCCTCCGGTCGGTTGCAGTCGCGATAGGCCGGCGGCGTTGAGGGTCTCGGTCATGCGGCCGCCTCGATCAGCCCGGCGATGTCGTCGGTGCTCTCGTAGGTGTGATTCCGTGCCATTAGGTCGGCTCGCAGCTAGTCCGACCACCCTGACCGCAGGCCGAATCACGTTGCGTCGCAATTCCTTAGATGTGACACGGCGCGCTGGAATCATGGCACTGTCAACTTGAGGTCGTGTGGACGTTCTGCTAATCGCATAAAGCCTCATACGTCACACGCGACCTGGTGAATCGCGGAGGCGAACCGGCGAAAATCGCCCTCGGACTGCTCAAGTTGACAGTGCCCTGGGGCGGCTTGCTCTGCCCGGACAATCGATCAAGATCATTTGCAGTCGGCTGAGAACTATTGCAGTTCATTGCAATCGATACTGAGAATTTGCAGTCCGAATTGAGACCCTACAAGCGTTCCAGCATCAACTGGCCGGTGGATGTTCCCGCGCTCACGATGATGCACGACTGCGCGCTGACGGCCAGTCACGTGATCTTCATGGACCTGCCGATCGTGTTCAACCTCGACATCGCGATCAAGGGCGAAGCCGACATGCCGTACCGGTGGGACGACAACTACGGCGCCCGCCTTGGCGTGCTGCGCCGCGATGATCCGTTCGGTGAGATCCGCTGGTTCGAGATCGACCCGTGCTACGTCTTCCATGTCGCTAATGCCTATGACGATGGCAATTCGATTGTGCTGCAGGCGGTTCGGTATCCGGAGTTGTGGCGCAACAACGGCGGTTTCGAGGTGGACGGAGTGATGTGGAGCTGGCGGATCGATCTGGCCGACGGCACGGTCGACGAACGCCAACTCGACGACCGTGGCGTCGAGTTCCCCCGCATCGACGACCGGCTGGCTGGTCTGCGTGCCAGGTACTCCATCGCGGTGGGCGACGGCAACCTGGTCCGCTACGACCTCGACCGCGCGACCGCAGAAGAGCATCGATTCGCCGGCGAACCCGGAGAAGCCGTGTACGTGCCATCGGGCGCGGGTGAGCTGTCGGGCTGGTACCTGGCCTACGTGTACGACCCGGCGCGCAACGGCAGCGACCTGGTCATCATCGACGCGTCGGACTTCACCGGCGAACCCGCTGCGCGCGTGCGGCTTCCGCAGCGCGTGCCGCACGGGTTCCACGGCAACTGGATCACCGACTAGTCGGGCCGCGGTCGAGGCTAACCGGGCGGTGCGAACCCGCCCGGTTCGGGTTGGACCGCGGGCGCCCCGACGGGCGGGATGGGCTGCGTAGGCGGGGAAGCAGGCTGCGGAACTGGCGCCGCGTAGCCGGGTTGCGAAACGGGCTGCGGCGGTGCGCTCGGAGCCGTTGGGCGCAACCGCATCAGCTCGCGGCGATGTCGCTCGGCGAGCACCGCGGCGAGCACGAACTGCGGCGGCACACCCGGCGGCGGTGGCGGGGACACTTGCGATGCCACCTCAGCGGTGATCCGGTATGCCATCTGATCGCGCACCTGGGGTTGCAATTGCGTAGCGCGCGAGAGGAATTGACGAGCCAGCTGTGCAGTCTCCGGCCTCAGGCCGGACAGCTGCAGCGACGACGCCCACCAGGCCAGCGATGGAGGCATCTCCGGCGGCGGCTCCAGCTTCGGCCCACGTTCGCTGATCACCACCGTGCCCGCGAATACGTCGCCGATTCGTTTGCCTTTCGACGACAGCATGCTGCAGATCACCGCGGGCCCGCCGGCAAAAAACCAGATCTCCACCACCGAGGCCAACGCACGAAACAGCGCCTGTCGGAATCGTTCCGGGCCGCCGTCGTCGGACACCACTCGCAAGCCCATCGCCATCTTGCCCAGCGACCGTCCCCGGGTGGCCGTCTCGAAGATCACCGGATAGCCGACCAACGCAAGCACCATGAAGATGATCAAGAACGCGGCGATCAGCGCGTCGTCGAACTGCTGGAAAGTCATCGCGGCCAGCAGCACCCCGATGAGGTAGAGGATGAAGATCGCGGTGACGTCGATCAGCGCACCGACGGCACGCACCGGCAGCTGCGCGATCTGGACCTCGACGACGACCGCATCACCGGTCACCACGTCAGACATACCGCCGAAGGCTACCGCTACTCGTTTCGTTTCATAGACTCGCCGACGTGGACATCGACGCGTTCGTCCTGGCCCACCGGTCCACGTGGGACCGGCTCGATCGCCTGATCAAGCGTCGGCGCCGGTTGTCGGGGGCCGAGATCGACGAGATGGTCGAGCTCTACCAGCGGGTGTCGACGCACTTGTCGATGGTGCGTTCGGCGTCGTCCGACTCGGTTCTGGTCGGCCGGTTGTCCAGTCTGGTGGCGCGGGCCCGGTCGGCGGTGACGGGTGCCCGCGCGCCGTTGTGGAGCGAGTTCGTCCGGTTCTGGACAGTGAGCTTCCCAGTGGTGGTGTACCGCGCGTGGCGGTGGTCGCTCGCCACGGCGGTGGCGTTCTTCTTCGTCGCCGCGGTGATCGCGTTCTGGGTGGCGGGCAGTCCCGAGGTGCAGGCCGCTGTCGGGACCCCGCACGAGATCGACCAACTCGTCAACCACGATTTCGCCTCCTACTACAGCGAGCGCCCGGCGGGATCGTTCGCGTTGCAGGTCTGGGTCAACAACTCCTGGGTCGCGGCGCAGTGCATCGCGTTCTCGGTGTTGTTGGGCCTGCCGATTCCAAAGTTGCTGTTTGAGAACGCCGCCAATGTCGGCGTGCTCGCGGGGTTGATGTTCAACGCGGGCAAGGGCGACATCTTCCTCGGCCTGCTCACCCCGCACGGTCTGCTCGAGTTGACGGCGGTGTTCGTGGCCGCGGCCGCCGGGATGCGGCTGGGCTGGTCGGTGATCTCGCCCGGCAACCGGCCGCGCACCCAGGTGCTGGCCGAGCAGGGCCGGGCCGTCGTCTCCGTCGCGGTCGGACTGACCGTGGTGCTGCTGGTGTCGGGGCTGATCGAAGCAATGGTCACGCCGTCGCCGCTGCCGACGTTCATGCGGATCGCGATCGGCGTGCTCGCCGAGGTCGCCTTTCTCGCCTACATCGTCCACTTCGGGCGTAAGGCGGTGGCCGCGGGCGAGTCCGGGGACGTCGCCGACGCCCCAGACGTCGACCTCGTGCGGTGAGCGAAACCGGGGTTTCGCACACAAAGTACGAGTAGCGGCGTGCCAAACTCCGGTTTCGCCGGAGGTTTTCTAAAGCTTGCCGGCCGCCTTCATCGCCAGATACCGGTCCGCTAGCGCCGGCGCCAAGTCCTCCGGCGGCGCGTCCACCACGTCGACCCCGCTGCGCCGCAGCCGGGACGCGATTGCCCGCCGGTCGTTGCGCGACCGTTCGGCCGCGGCCGCGTCGTACACCTGCGCGGCGTCCGACCGGCCTGTCGCGAGCAGGCCAACCCGCGGATCGGCGACCGCGGCGATGATCACCTGATGCTTGGCCGACAGTTGCGGCAGCACCGGCATCAGCCCCTCGTCCAATGAGGATGCGTTGAGGTCGGTCAACAGCACCACCAAAGCACGGCGGCGGGTTCGGCGCTGTATCGCGGCGACCATCGCGGTGGCGTCGGATTCGACCAACGCGGGCTGCAGCGGCGCCATCGCGTCGACCAGCTGTGCCAGCACCTCGGTGCGCGACGCGTTCTGCACGCCGGCCCGCAACACGCGGTCGTGCGCGATGAAGTCGACATGGTCGCCGGCCCGCGAGGCCAGCGCTGCCAGCAGCAGCGCGGCGTCCATCGACCAGTCCAGCCGCGGCCAGCCTCGGGGGTCGCCGGCGGTGGGGTCCACGCCGACGCGTCCTGCGGAGGTGCGTCCGGTGTCGAGCACGAGCACCACCCGGCGGTCGCGTTCGGGCCGCCAGGTCCGCACCACCACGTCGGCCCGGCGGGCGGTGGCCCGCCAGTCGATCGACCGGACATCGTCCCCGATGACGTACTCGCGCAGCGAGTCGAACTCGGTGCCCTGCCCCCGGACCAGCACCGGCAGCAGCCCGTCGATTTCACGCAGCTTCGCGAGCCGCGACGGCAGGTGCTTGCGGGACAGAAACGGTGGCAGGATTCGGACCTGCCACGGCACCCGCGACGAGCTCTGCCGCCCCGCCATGCCGAGCGGGCCGATCGAGCGTGCGGTCACCACCGCCGCGAGCTGGTCGCCGCGGCGCGTCGGCCGCAGCCGGGTGACCAGCGACACTTTGTGCCCAGGCGGGATGTCGACGGGATGCGCACGCGGCTCCGCCCTCGCGCTGGGTGCCCAGGCGTCGCGGATTTGACCCTTGAACCGGCGCCGCCCGTCGTTGGCTGCTACCAGCACCGCGTCGGCGGACTGCCCGAGGCGTGACGCGACGTCCCCGTCGCGGGCAAACCGCAACGCGCGGGTGCTCGCCGCCAGCGCGACGTCGACGGCGACCAACCCGAGCACCGCCAGCAGGGCGAACCAGAAAAGCGTTGCAGGCCAAGGTGATAACGCCACCGGCAAAACGCACAGCAGCGCCAGCAAGGCAGTGCGGCCGGTGACGACCACTAGCGCGGCACCGGGACCGAGGACAGAATGCCGTCCAGCACGCCGTCGGGGTTGGCTCCCTCGAGCTCGGCCTCCGGCCGCAGTCCGATGCGATGGCGCAGCACCGGTCGGGCCATCGCCTTGACGTCGTCGGGAGTGATGTAGTTGCGGCCCGATAGCCACGCCCACGACCGGGCAGTGGCCAGCAGCGCCGTCGCGCCGCGTGGGGACACCCCGAGCTGCAGCGACGGTGACTGCCGAGTGGCGCGCACGATGTCGACGATGTAGCCCAGCACCTCGTCGGCCACCAACACCTGCCGCACCGCCTCGCGACCCGACTTCAGGTCGGCGGCTGTCGCGACCGGCTGCACGGCGGACAGGTCGCGCGGGTCGAAGCCGCGCGCATGCCGGTCGAGGATTTGGACTTCCTGCTCGCGCGGCGGCAGCGGCACGTTCAGCTTGAGCAGGAAGCGGTCGAGCTGCGCCTCGGGCAGCTGGTAGGTGCCCTCGTACTCGATCGGGTTCTGGGTGGCGGCGACGATGAACGGGTCCGGCAGCGGCCGCGCCTGGCCCTCGACGCTGACTTGGCGCTCCTCCATTGCCTCCAGCAGCGCGGCCTGCGTCTTGGGTGGAGTGCGGTTGATTTCGTCGGCCAGCAGCAGGTTGGTGAACACCGGGCCGGGGCGGAACTCGAACACGGCCGTGCGCGCGTCGTAGACCAGCGACCCGGTCACGTCGCCGGGCATCAAATCGGGCGTGAACTGCACCCGCTTGAATTCCAGTTCCAGCGCTGCGGCCATCGCGCGCACCAGCAGCGTCTTGGCGACGCCGGGCACGCCTTCGAGCAGTACGTGGCCGCGGCACAGCAACGCGATCACCAGCCCGGAGACGACGGAGTCCTGACCGACGACGGCCTTGGCGATCTCGGACCGCAGCGCCATCAATTTGGCGCGCGCGTCTTGTGAGGTCTGGTCGGAAACGGCCTGCTGTGTCACGAGTGTGCGACCTGCCTTTCGATGTCGTCGAGTTCGCGAGCAAGGTTGACGAGGTCGTCGTCGGACGACGGTGGGGGTCCAAAGAGGATGTGGTGCAACACTTCCGGCCGCTTGGCGCAGCGCTCGGCCACCGCGGCCACCACCGCAGGCGCCGCTGCGTTGACGGCCAGCCCCAGTCGGGGCAGTGTGCGCTGCAGCGCGGCGGTGCGCAGCGCGTCGGCGGCCCGGTCTCGGGCACGATGCGACCGGTACAAGCGGCCGCGGCCTTCGACGGTCTCCGACGCACGCACCACGACCGGCAGCTTCTCGGCCACCAGCGGTCCCATCCGACGGCCACGCCACAGCGCGGCAAGCAACACCACGATGCAAAGCTGCCACACGATCCAGCCGACGTTGTCGGGAATCAAATCGAAAATGTCGGAGCCGCCGCTTCGCTCGCCTTCCACGCGTTGCGGCGCATACCAGATCAGCCGTGGCCGCGCGCCGGCAAGGTTCATCGCGAGCGCGGCGTTGCCCTGTTTCAGCAGACCGGAATTCATCATGAAGTCGGCGCTGCCGACCACGGTCACGGTTCGACCCCCGTCGCGATACCGCACCACCGCGCCGTCGTAGCAACTGGTCAGCGGCTGATCACCGGCGGCCTCGTAGGTGTCGCTGATGCCGAATTGCGCGTCGCCGGCCTTAAGTGCCTCCGGCAGATCGCAATTCGGGTCGCCGCCGATCGTCGCGGCACGGCCGATTCGGATCTCGGGGGCCAGAGTCTTGCGCGTGTTGGACACAGGTTCGACCAGAAGCCGATCACCGGGCACCTTTTCGAGGCGTGCCATCAGGTCGTCGTCGACCAGGAAATACGTTTCGGCGACGAGCAGCAGCGAGTCGGGCCGCGCGGCACGTTCGACGTCGGCGACGTTCTTCGCGACGACGACGTCCACGCCGCGCTCACGCAGCAGTGTCATCAGCGCGTGACCGCCGTCGGGACTCGTGGATTCGGCGTCCATCCGGCCGCCGGGCCGCGGTGCTGTCAGATAGGTGCTCACCGCGGCGACCCCGACGACGACGGCGAGCGCCAACAGCACCCACCGCCAGGTACGCCATTGCTGAGACACCTTGGGCGTGAGGATTTCCTGCGGTGCAAGGCTGGTCACTGCAGCGGCATCCATGACTCGGTGCCGTGCGGCGACTCGGCGTCACGTGATGCGGCGAACCGCCGGGACCGGATGTGCTCGTCCAGTGTGGCGATGTGGCGGTATGCCGGCTCGGTTCCGGGCCGTTCGCCGTACGTGACGTCGTTGAAAGATGCTGCCGCATCAGCTAATTCGGTTCTCAGCTCCGGAAACGACTGAGCAGCGTCACGCGCCAGCTCGTTGGCGGTGCGGCCCGGCACGGGGTTGAGTGCACCGCTCTCTTCGAGTTGACGGGCGACCGCACGGAGCCGATGACGAATGGCGGTTGCCCAGTTCCCCTCCGCGGCAAAGCGTTCCGCAGTGGCTCGATGTTCTGCGGCGGTCAGCTCGGCGGTGCCGAAGAGCTGGAAGTCGCCCTTGCGGTTGGTTCGCATGGTTCGACGCGCGATGCGGACGGCGACGATGATCGCTACCGCGAGAAGGGTGAGAAGCACTGCTACCGTGAACCATCCGCCGGGAACTTCGGAACCTTTCGACATGATCCGATAGATGAAGTCGGTGAGCCACTCGTTGAACCGCTCGGAGAAGTTCTCTTTCGGATAGATGGGTTTGGACAGTTCCCGCTGTGCCGCGTCGTGGGCAGCGTCACGGTCGATGAGGACGGTCGGCATGGTCAGGGTTGCCGGATCAGCCACAGGTGGTCGGTGGCGTCCGCCGAATCGCCTGCCCCCGAGCCGGCGCCGGTCTGTAGGACCAGGTCGAACGCCTCCGCCCGGATCCGGCGATCGGTGTAGAGCAGCACGACGATGCCGGCGGTGAACGGCGCGGTGATGATCTGGCCGATCGCCCCGCCGACGGCCGTCAGCACCGCGGCGCCCAGCGCAGCGCCCACCGACTCGGCGGTGATGCCGAGCACCTCGCCACCGATGGTGAACGGTACCGACACCGCGGAGGACACCAGGCCGGCAACCAGCACGCCGAGGGCTCGGATCCCGAACACGCGCCAGAACGATCCGCGCACAAGAGCGAAAGACCGGCTGATCGCGGCGAACACCGGCAGCCGCTCCAGCACGATCAGCACTGGCGCGAAGCTCAGGATCGTCCACAAGTAGATGAAGGCGGCGATGCCGGCGACCACGAGGACGATCGCGGCGAGCACGCCGAGGACGGAGCTGATCGCGAGTGCCACCGCGAAGACGACAATGCCCACGGTTATCAGCAGCACAGCGCCAACGCCCTCGAGCAGGACCAACCCGAGTAGCGCTAGCAGCCGGCCGCGCACGCGGTCCCAGGCCTCGCGGATGGTGATGTGCGCGCCGAACACCGCCCGGCCGACGACGACCGTCAGCATCCCGCTGAGCACGACGCCAGAGAGGCCGCTGGTGAGTCCGGCCGCAAGCAGGGACAACAGCATGGCGACCAAGCCGGAGGCGGAGTCGCCCTCGACCTGCGAGATGTCTGCCTGCCCGTAGATGATCAGAGGTACCACCGCCGTGAGGATCAGCACGATGATCTGCGTGGCAACGACGACGATCGTCGTGAGCCCGAGCGTGGTCCGAGGGTTGACCCGGATGTACGCGAACGCGGCGTTCAAGATGTCGCTGAGGCCCAGTGGCCGCAGCGGAATGACGCCGGGTTTCAGCGCGCGGGGCGGCCCGGCGGGGGGATATCCGGGGTAGGGCCAGTAGCCAGGCGGCGGATAGCCGGGCGAAGGCGCGTAGGGCGGTGCGTACCCGGGCGGCGGGATAGGGCCGGACTGCGGGTAGCCCGGAGCTGCGTACCCCGGATACCCGATGGAAGGCGGCGGTGGTGTTGCCCCAGGGCCAACACCTCCGTCGTCGTTTGTCATGCGGACCATCCTGACTAGCGGCATGGCGATGC
This sequence comes from Mycobacterium sp., assembly GCA_036390735.1. Taxonomy (GTDB): domain Bacteria; phylum Actinomycetota; class Actinomycetes; order Mycobacteriales; family Mycobacteriaceae; genus Mycobacterium. The sequence goes on from DASWBF010000413.1 coordinate 8,649, forward strand.
GCAATCACAGGTAGCGTCTGCGGCTATGGCGGAATTGAAAGACCGGCTACGGGCGGATCTCACGGCGGCGATGAAGGCTCAGGATCGACTGCGTACCGCGACGCTGCGAATCCTGATCTCCGCGATACGCAATGAAGAGGTTTCTGGCAAGCAGTCCCGGGAGTTGACCGACGACGAGGTGCTCAAGGTGCTGGCCAGGGAATCGCGCAAGCGTGGCGAAGCAGCGGAGATATACACCCAGAACGGCCGCGGTGAGCTCGCCGCCAACGAGCACGCCGAAGCGCGGGTGATCGACGAGTACCTGCCGACGCCGCTCACCGAAGCGGAGGTGGCCGACGTCGCCGACACCGCGATCGCCCAGATTGCCGAGGAGATCGGCGAGCGGCCGACGGTGAAGCAGATGGGCCAGGTGATGAAGGCGGCGACTGCGATCGCGGCAGGTAAGGCCGACGGGGCCCGGTTGGCTGCGGCCGTCAAGGAACGGCTGTAGCCGTTTCGCCATATACCGGTGGGGTACCCGCGTGATATAACGCGGTTTGGCTACACCCTGATGACCGAACAGAGCTGCCCGAAAGAGCTTGTGCGCTATGCGGTTTCGGCCGAGAAGGCGGGCTTCGACTTCGAGGTGTCCAGCGACCACTAATTCCCGTGGTCGGTGTCAGCGACCGGAAAGTTTGCGACGGTGGCCCGCCGTCCACTGAGCAACTCGACGATCGCCGTCGACAACGGCCCCTTGGCGTCGGGCATCGGCGAAGAGCTTCGCAGCCGCAGCCGCTCACCGCCTGTAGCGGCGGGCGCACTGACATCCGCCCGCCAGCCGTGGGGATCTTCGGTAACCCAAACCGCAACCGCTCCCCCAACGCACGAACTCGCACCTCTCGAACACGCACCGTTACCAGCTAACTGCGAA
>DASWBF010000414.1:0-5520 GCA_036390735.1 Mycobacterium sp.
GGTCATGACCGGGTCCCCCCGGCTAGCGTGATTGTCCTGTGCCAACCGCACAACGGTGCGTCGGCCGCTGGACGTACAGCAAGGCTTTCGTACTGTAGCTAGAACACTCTCTGGCGAAACAGTGCCGCCACGACGATTTCGATGGCACCCCCGACGAGCCGTTGGGGGCTGCGGCTCGTAGTGTTTCAGTAGCCGGGCGGAGATGATCTGGTCGCTGCGGATGGTTTCCGGGGACAAGGGGCGTCAATCCGGCCGCGCATGCGGGGCGAAAACTCGTTCACAACAAAATGCGGTAATTAGAGCCAAATATCGAGTAATAGGGAGTACATACATTGCGCGCAGCAACTGCCACACCCGTTGCCGTTATCGGCATGGCCTGCCGACTTCCCGGGGGAATCGATTCCCCGCAACGCCTGTGGGAGGCGTTGCTGCGCGGCGACGACTTCGTTGACGAGATTCCCGCCAACCGCTGGGACGCCGACGTGTATTACGACCCCGAGCCCGGTGTACCCGGCCGGTCGGTAACGCGTTGGGGCGCATTCCTAGACGACGTCGGCGGTTTTGACTGCGACTTCTTCGGCATGACGGAGCGCGAGGCGACCGCCATCGACCCGCAGCACCGCATCTTGCTGGAGGCCTCCTGGGATGCCCTCGAGCACGCCGGCCTCGATCCGACGACGCTCACAGGGTCGCAGACCGGTGTCTTCGTGGGGTTGACGCACGGCGATTACGAACTATTGGCCGCCGATACCGGCGCCGCCGAGGGGCCCTACGGATTCACCGGCACCAGCAACAGCTTCGCCTCCGGTCGCGTGTCCTACACCCTGGGACTGCGCGGCCCCGCGGTCACCGTAGACACGGCGTGCTCGTCGGGCCTGATGGCCGTGCACCAAGCCTGCCGCAGCCTGCACGACGACGAAAGCGACCTCGCTCTCGCCGGTGGCGTCGCCGTGACGCTCGAACCGCGCAAGTCCGTTTCTGGGTCGCTGCAGGGCATGCTGTCGCCCACCGGCCGCTGTCATTCCTTCGACGTCGCGGCCGACGGGTTCGTGTCTGGCGAGGGCTGTGTGGTGCTGTTGCTGAAGCGGTTGCCGGATGCGGTACGGGATGGTGATCGAATCCTGGCGGTCATGCGCGGAACGGCGGCCAACCAGGACGGCCGCACCGCGAACATCGCGACGCCATCGGAGCAGGCGCAGGTCGCCGTGTATCGGGCTGCATTGGCCGCGGCCGGCGTCGACGCCTCCACTGTTGGACTGGTCGAAGCGCACGGGACCGGCACCCCGGTCGGGGATCCGATCGAGTACGCAAGCCTGGCCGCCGTATATGGGATCGACGGTCCATGTGCACTGGCTTCGGTGAAGACCAACTTCGGGCACCTTCAGTCGACATCCGGACCGCTGGGCCTGATGAAGGCGATCCTCGTCCTGCAGCATGGCGTGGTCCCACAGAACCTGCACTTCACCCGTCTGCCCGACGAGATTGCCGCGATCGAGACGGGGCTCTTCGTGCCACAGGACACCACGCCCTGGCCCACCAACGGTCATCATTCACGGCGAGCCGCGGTGTCGTCCTATGGACTGTCGGGCACTAACGTGCACGTCATCCTCGAACAAGCGTCCCATCAAGTGCCCGGTGATTCCGCAACGCCAGCGCCCAAAGCTCAAACATCCCTACTGTTTCCACTGTCGGCCACGTCGGCCGAGCAGCTGCGCGTGACCGCCGGCCGGCTCGCGGACTGGGTGGACGAGTCAGACGACCGAACCGACGCCTGGCTCTGGGACCTCGGCTACACCCTGGCGCGCCGACGTGCACACCGGCCGGTGCGCACCGCAGTGGCGGCCACCGGCGTGGGCGAGCTGAGCGCGGCCCTGCGGGAGGTCGCCGACAGCGATATTCCTTATCAGCCCGCCGTCGGGGATGGCGGCCGCGGCCCGGTGTGGGTGTTCTCAGGGCAGGGTTCGCAGTGGTCGAGGATGGGCGCCGATCTGCTCGCGGCCGAGCCGGTGTTCGCCGCGACGGTTGCCGCAATGGAACCGTTCATTGCCAAGGAGTCCGGATTCTCGGTCACCGAGGCGATGTCGGCACCGGAGACGGTGACGGGTATCGACCGGGTCCAGCCGACGATTTTTGCGATGCAGGTTGCGCTGTCCGAGACGATGAAGTCTTATGGGGTACGGCCGGGCGCCGTTATCGGGCATTCGCTGGGTGAAGCGGCGGCGGCCGTCGTGGCGCGTGCGCTGTCGCTGGAGGACGGGCTGCGCGTCATCTGCCGCCGCTCTCGGTTGATGTCCCGTATCGCGGGCAGCGGCGCAATGGCATCGGTGGAACTTCCTGCCCAACAAGTGCTTTCGGAACTCTCTATTCGCGGTTTGACCGATGTCGCCCTTTCGGTCGTCGCCTCACCGACGTCGACCGTCGTCGGAGGCGAAACCCAGGCGATTCGCGATCTGGTGGCGGCGTGGGAGCAGAAGGATGTGATGGCGCGCGAGGTGGCCGTGGACGTCGCCTCGCATTCGCCCCAGGTCGATCCGATTCTCGACGAGCTGATCGAGGCCCTCGCCGGCCTCGAGCCGATGGCGCCGGAAGTCCCGTACTACTCGGCGACCCTGTGGGATCCGCGTGATCGGCCAGCGTTCGACGGCGACTATTGGGCGGACAACCTGCGGTACACGGTCCGGTTCGCGGCGGCCGTGCGGGCGGCGCTGGAGGACGGGTACCGGGTCTTCGGCGAGCTTGCGCCGCATCCCCTGCTCACCCACGCCGTCGAGCAGAGCGCGAACAGCCTCGACATGCCCATCGCCGCGCTGGCCGCCATGCGGCGCGAGCTGGAAATGCCGTTCGGGTTGCGCGGTTTCGTCGCCGATGTGCACAGCGCGGGCGCTGCGGTGGATTTCTCCACCCAGTATCCAGGAGGGCGCCTGGTAGACGCTCCACTGCCGACGTGGACCCACCGCGAGCTGATGTTGAGCCGCGAGAAGCAAGACCACCAAGCGCACGGCGCTTCGATGCTCGCTGCGCATCCATTGCTCGGGGCGCACGTGCACCTGCGGGAGGAACCGGAGCGTCACGTTTGGCAGGGCGAGGTCGGCACCATCGCGCACCCATGGCTTGGCGACCATCAGATCCACAGCGTCGCTGCGCTTCCCGGCGCGGCCTACTGTGAGATGGCACTTGCCGCGGCGCGCGCGACGCTGGGTGAACAGTCCGAAGTCCGCGACATCCGCTTCGAGCAGACGCTGCTGCTGGACGACGAGACGCCGGTATCCGCTGGGGCCACCGTCACGGCGCCCGGCCTTCTCGACTTCGTGGTCGAGACTCACGATGACGGCGAACGGATCCGCCGGGCCGGGGCAGTTCTCCACGCCCGCGAAGATGCGCACGAGCCCACTGCGCACGATCTCCCCGGGCTGATGGCGGCCCATTCAACCCGCTTGGACGGCGCCGAGTTGCGAAAGGTGTTCGACAGCGTCGGGATTCAGTACGGTCCGGCGTTCTCGGGTCTGGCCGCCGCGCACACCGCCGACGGCGACGTCACCACGGTGCTCGCCGAGGTCGCACTGCCCGGCGCCATCAGATCGCAGCAGGCGGCGTACGCGACTCACCCCGCCCTGCTCGATGCGTGCTTTCAGTCCGTGGTCGTGCACCCCGACGTCCAGAAGGCCGCAGGCGGCGCAGGTCTGTTGTTGCCCGTCGGTGTTCGACGACTGCGTTGCTATCAGCTGACCCGCGACGCCCACTATTGCCTGACCCGGGTGACGGCGTCGCGACACGGCGAGTGCGAGGCCGACATCGACGTGCTCGACCAGTCCGGAACAGTGCTCTTGACCGTCGAAGGACTTCGGCTCGCCGGCGCTGCCTCAGAGAGCGAGCATGCCGATCGGGTGCTCAATGAGCGGCTGCTGACCATCGAATGGGACAAGCGGGAACTGCCCGACTCCTCCGAGGGCGACGCGGGATCCTGGCTGCTGCTCAGCACGTCCGACGCGGCGACTGCGTTGGCGACGTCGGTGGCCGATGCGCTGACCGTCGAGGGCGCGGAGTGCACCATCGTCTCGTGGCCGATGGCTGGGGACCAGCTGGTGGGCGCCGAAGGCGGCGCGGCCACATCGCTGCGTTCCCACCTGGGCGGCGGCAATCTCGCCGCGTCCAACGGACACGGGAGCCGGAAGGCCATAAAGGGCGTGGTCGTGGTGACGGCGCCACCAGAAGCCACGGAAGACGAACCGGCTGCGCGCCGCGGTCGCGAGTACGTGGCATCCGTGGTGGGCGTCGCCCGTGAGTTGGCGGAGCTTCCGGGTGAGCCACCCAGGCTCTACGCGGTGACCAGAAGCGCCGCGAGCGTTCTGGATGACGATCTGGCCAACCTGGAGCAAACCGGACTGCGTGGCCTGATGCGGGTGATCGATTCCGAGCATCCGCACCTGAGCGCCACCCAGATCGACTGGGATGACGATGGGAACCGAGTGCAGCAGTTGGCGCTGCAACTTCTCAGTGGGTCCGACGAAGACGAGACTGCCTGGCGCAATGGCGATTGGTACACCGCACGCCTGCGGCCCAGTCCGTTGCGCCCGGGCGAACGGCGAACGACCGTCGTCGAACACGAGCACGACGGTATGCGCCTGGAGATCCGCACTCCTGGTGACCTGCAAACCATGGAATTCGTTGCGTTCGACCGGGTTCCGCCAGGGCCGGGAGAGATCGAGGTCGCGGTCACCGCATCCAGCGTCAACTTCGCCGACGTCCTCGTCACGTTCGGGCGCTACCCCAGCTTTGAGGGGCACCTGCCGCGGTTGGGCACTGATTTCGCCGGTGTCGTGACCGCGGTCGGATCGGGGGTCACTGAGCATCGTGTCGGTGACCACGTCGGCGGTATGTCCCCGAAGGGCTGCTGGAGCACGTTCGTCACCTGCGATGCCCGGCTCACCGCCGCCCTTCCTCCGGGCCTGTCAGACGCGCAGGCGGCCGCCGTGACCACCGCGCACGCGACCGCGTGGCACGGCCTGCACGATCTGGCCAGGATTTCGTCGGCCGACAAGGTGCTGATCCACTCCGGGACCGGCGGCGTGGGGCAGGCGGCCATCGCGATAGCTCGTGCCGCTGGAGCCGAGATCTTCGCGACGGCCGGCAGCCCGAAGCGTCGAGAGCTGTTGCAGGACATGGGTATCGAACACGTCTACGACTCTCGTAGCACCGAGTTCGCCGACCAGATCCGCCGTGACACCGACGGGTACGGCGTCGACGTCGTGCTCAACTCCCTGCCGGGCGCAGCGCAAACGGCCGGACTCGACCTGCTGTCCTTCGGTGGGCGCTTCGTCGAGATCGGCAAGCGCGACATCTACGGTGACACCCGGCTGGGACTGTTCCCGTTCCGGCGGAACCTCTCGTTCTACGCCGTCGACCTCGGGCTGATGAGTGTCACCCATCGAGACCAGGTTCACGAGTTGCTGAACAAGGTGTACGAACTCACGGCGGACGGCTCGCTGCCAATGACGGAGAGTACGCACTACCCGATTCAGG
>DASWBF010000415.1:0-4692 GCA_036390735.1 Mycobacterium sp.
GGCTCCGAATAGCATACGAAGGGCGCCGACACGGGAGGAAACAGATGCGCTGCGCGGTGACGGGCGCGACCGGGTACGTCGGCGGACGGCTGGTGCCACAGCTCCTCGACAGAGGCCACGACGTGCGGGCGGTCGCCAGGAGGCCGAGCAAGCTCGCCGACGTGCCGTGGCGCGAAGACGCCGAGGTGGTGCGTGGTGATCTCGGCGACGCCGATTCCCTGCTCGCTGCGTTCGACGGCGCCGACGTCGTCTACTACCTCGTGCACTCGATGGGCACCTCGCGCAACTTCGCGGCCGAGGAGCAACGCACAGCCGGCAACGTCGTCACCGCGGCTCGTCGCGCGGGTGTTCGGCGGCTGGTGTATCTGGGCGGACTGCACCCGTCCGAGGCGAAGCTGTCGCCCCATCTGCGGTCGCGCGCCAAGGTGGGCGAAATCCTGCTTGCGTCCGGCATCGACACCCTGGTGCTGCAGGCGGGCGTGATCGTCGGCTCCGGCTCGGCGTCGTTCGAGATGATCCGGCATCTGACCGACCGTCTGCCGGTGATGACGACACCGAAGTGGGTGCACAACAAGATCCAGCCGATCGCGGTTCGCGACGTGCTGCACTACCTGGTCGAGGCTGCCGCTGCTGCCGTTCCGGAGTCGCGCCCGTGGGACATCGGCGGTCCCGACGTGCTCGAGTACGGCGAGATGATGCAGACCTACGCCGACGTCGCGGGGCTGCACCGGCGCGCCATCGTCGCGCTGCCTTTCCTCACACCGGCGATCGCCAGCTGGTGGGTTGGACTGGTGACACCGATACCGTCGGGCTTGGCCCGCCCGCTGGTGGAATCGCTGCACTGCGATGCGGTGATGGACAACCACGACATCGACGCGGTGATACCGCCACCGCCGGGCGGGCTGACCGGCTACCGCGACTCGGTCTCGTTGGCGCTGAAGCCAATTGCCGACGGGGCCGTCGAGACGTCGTGGTCGGATGCGTCGCGTGAAGCGCCATCGGAGCCGTTGCCCAGCGATCCGGACTGGGCCGGCGCGGTCGTCTACACCCTCAAGCGCTCCGGGTGGACGGCAGCCACCGAGCAAGAACTCTGGAAGCTGATCGAAAGCACCCCCGCACAACATGATTGGCAGGTGAAAGTCCGCGAGCCGGGTCGCCTGATGCTACTGCACAAGAACGGCAATGTGCCCGGCGACGCCTGGCTGCAGATGCGCGTCGGCACCGTGTCCGGCCGGGGCAGCACGTATCACCAACGAATGATCTTCTACCCCAAGGGAATTCCCGGCCGCATCTACTGGTATGCCGGATTACGGCGGCAGCGCAGGAGATTTCGGGAGACGTTCCGCGACGTGCTGGATCGCGCAGCGCGTTAGGGCCGCCGCAACGCCGACACGTTGTCGTTGTCGGCCTGCACCCCTGCGCCGCTGCGCGCCGCGTTGGCCAGCATGTGCTCAATCACGTTCTTGCCCAACGCCGTTTCACTGGGCAGCTCGATCGGGTAGGTGCCGTCGAAGCAGGCGCAGCACAGCCGTGTCGCGGGCTGTTCGGTGGCCGCGATCATGCCGTGCAGCGAGATGTAGCCCAGTGTGTCGGCGCCGATCGCATGCCGCACCGCCTCGAGCATCTCGTGCTCGTTGTCCACCGCGTTGGCGATCAGCTCGGCGGGCGTGGCGAAGTCGATGCCGTAGAAGCAGGGCCACTTCACCGGCGGGGAGGCGATCCGGACGTGCACTTCGATGGCCCCGGCCTCGCGCAGCATCCGGACCAGCGCGCGCTGAGTATTGCCCCGCACGATGGAATCGTCGACGACGATCAACCGCTTGCCGCGGATCACCTCGCGCAGCGGGTTGAGCTTGAGCCGGATGCCGAGCTGGCGGATGGTCTGCGACGGCTGAATGAACGTGCGGCCGACGTAGGCGTTCTTCATCAGGCCCTGGCCGTACGGGATGCCCGACTCCTGCGCGTAGCCGACCGCTGCCGGGGTGCCGGACTCGGGCACCCCGATCACGAGGTCGGCCTCGATGGGATGTTCGCGGGCCAGCGCCCGGCCGACGTCGACGCGGGTCTTGTGCACCGAGCGTCCCGCTATCGTGCTGTCGGGCCGCGCCAGGTACACGTACTCGAACACGCAGCCTTTGGGTGTGGGGTTGGCGAACCGCGACGACCGCACCCCGTCGGCGTCGATGGCCAGCAGCTCTCCGGGCTCGATGTCGCGGACGAACGACGCGCCGACGATGTCCAGCGCGGCGGTTTCCGACGCCACCACCCAGCCGCGGTCCAGTCGGCCCAGCGACAGCGGGCGCACACCGTACGGGTCACGCGCGGCGTACAGCGTGTTCTCGTCCATGAAGGTCAGGCAGAACGCGCCGCGGACGTTCGGCAGCAACTCGAGGGCGGCCTGCTCCAGCGTGGAGTCGGCCGCGCCGTGCGCCAGGAGCGCACCTAGGATGTCGGAGTCGGTGGTGGCGCCGCCGCCGTTGCCGCGGGTGTTGATCAGCCCGAGGTCGCGTGCCTTTTTCGTCAGCTCGGTGGTGTTGACGAGGTTGCCGTTGTGGCCAAGCGCCACGCCCGTGCCGGCGGCGGTGTTGCGGAACACCGGCTGGGCGTTCTCCCAAGTGGTGGACCCGGTGGTGGAGTAGCGGCAGTGACCGATAGCGACGTGGCCCTCCATCGCGGCCAGCGTCTGCTCCTCGAACACCTGGCTGACCAGGCCGAGGTCCTTGAACACCAGCACCTGCGAGCCGTCCGCAACGGCGATGCCCGCCGCTTCCTGGCCGCGGTGTTGCAGGGCGTAAAGGCCGTAGTAGGTGAGCTTGGCGACTTCCTCGCCCGGTGCCCACACGCCGAAGACGCCGCATTCCTCGCGGGGTGAGTTCTCGAGTGCTTCGCTGTCGCTGTGGTCGGTCTGCTGGCCGGTCACGGTATGGCTGCTCCCAAGAGGGGTCGGTGACACCCCGAGTCTACGGTCATCACGGTCAGATCACGGAATCGGAAGCGACAGTGTCGCGCGCTTTCTGCAACACCCGCCGCGACAGAGAGATTTCAGGTCATGCCCTCAAGCCGCAGCACCGGCAGCAGGTCAGCGATCTCGCCGGCGCGCGGGCCGGACAACTGCACTGCGCCGGAGGCAGCCGCATCGGGCACCGACAACAAACCGCTGGCCAGTAGCAGCCAGGTGCGGGCATCGGCCTCGACGACGTTGGGCGGTGCGCCACGTCGGTGCTGAAGTCCCGAAATGCATTGCACCGCAACGAAAGGCGGCACTCTGAGCTCGACACTTGCCCCGTGAGCCGACGCGGCCAGCGTGCGCGCGGTGAGCCGGACAGCCGACGCGAGCTCGTCACGTGCGGGTGTGGGTAGCGAGTCGTCGCGCAACCAGTCCGCCACGGCGAGAACGGCGGCTCGGGTCAGCGCGGGGTCGACGGTGCGGCGAGCGGGCATTGCCGATCGGTCAGTCGGGGAAGCCGAAGAGTTGAACGACGTCGTGGTCGCGGCCGGCGGTGTAGCCACCGTCGACGGCGATGGCCTGGCCGGAGACGAAGGACGCGTCGGGCGACACGAGGAATGCCGCCATCGCGGCGATCTCCTCGGGCTGTCCCCTGCGATGAAGGGCATGCTCGCGCGTCAGCAATTGAGACGGACGCTCCATACCCTCCATCCCGAAGATGCTGTCGGTCATCGGTGTGTCGATGAAGCCCGGGCAGATCGCGTTGGCGCGGATGCCGCTCGGGCCGTAGTCGATGGCGATGTTCTTGGTGAGCAGTATCACGCCGCCCTTGGAGGCGTTGTAGGCGCTGCCACCCGCCGTCGCCTCCAGGCCTTCGATGCTGGCCAGCGTCACGATCGAGCCGCGCTCGCCGTCGACCCGCGACTGGTCGACCATCCTGGCCAGCGCGGCCTTGGCGACCAGGAAGGTGCCGGTGAGGTTGACGCGGATCACCCGATCCCACTCGGCCCGGTCGAGCAGATGCACCGGGCCGCCGCCTGCGACGCCGGCGGCGTGGACGACCCCGTCGACGCGATCGGGCGCCGCAGCGAACACATCGCCGACGGCGGCTTCGTCGGTGACGTCGGCAGCGACGAACGTGAACCGCTCGCCGAAGTCGTCGCGAGGGGCTGCCAGGTCGGCGCCGATTACGGTGCCGCCTTCGGCCAGCAGTCGCTGGGCAGTGGCCAGCCCAATACCCGACGCAGCCCCAGTCACGAGGAAGGTGCGCGAACTGGCGCGGGCAGTGTTCACGATCGGAAGACTAACGACGCTGCACCATCAAGGCCGCAACGGCGCCCGCCTCGTTGATCGCCAGATGGGTCAGCATCGGCGCGACGAGGCTTCCCGACCGCTCAGCCAGCCAGGCGAACACCCAGCCTGCGGCCCCCGTCGCCACCACAGTGCCGATCATCGGTTCGCCCGTCGCACGGGCATCCGCGATGTGCGACAAGCCGAACGCGGCGGCCTGCACCAGCCGCCCGGTCCGCGGTCCGAACCCGTCAGCGGCCAGCGTCGCCAATGCACCCCGGTAGGCGGCCTCCTCCGACCAGACGGTGCCCACGGGTATCCGCAGCGCGAGCCAGGTCGCCGGTGCGGCCGGCGGGGTGCGGTCGGCCATCGCGCTGCGCACCCGGGGGACCGCGGTGCTCGCGGCGCCGGCCGCCGCCACGACAAACGCCGCGGCCGAGCCCAGCCGCAGCCCC
>DASWBF010000416.1:0-12109 GCA_036390735.1 Mycobacterium sp.
TAGTTGATGGTGGTCTGCGCCCCGTTGTCGGCTGACGCGAACCCGGCCGGGACGGCCAGGGCGGCGCCCGTCGCTATTGCCGCTGCGGCGAGGGTCGATGCTGCGCGCACAGCCCCGCCTCCTTCATCCCCGAACCAGTGTGAGTACTCAGCAAGTACATCGCTTTTTGGCGCCCGAACGTTCCGGAATTGCCAAAGAATCTCTGTGGTATCAACGGGCGTGGATCTGCGCCAGTTCACCCTGCTGGCAGTGACGGCCGCCACCGCCTGTTCCGCGCCGGTGCACACCCCACCGCCGAGTCCGTTGTCGCCTACGGCAGCTCAGGCGAAGCAGGTCAACCCGGCCAACATCCGGCGCATGCGCGGATCCTTCCCGCCCGGTTACGAGATCTCCGAGATCGAGGGCGTCGCCTCACCGGCGACGTACTGGGGACTGAAACCCGTTTGGTCTGCGGAGCCGGCGGAATGCGGCGTGCTCGCGGACCCGGTGGCCGGCAGCCCGCAAGGACTGTCCGGATCCGGTAGCGGGGGCATTGTCTACGTGGCGGTGGCCCGCGCCCCGTCGGCGAGCGGGCCCGACCCGGGCGTCGTCGCGGCGTGCCGTCATTGGTCCATGGAATCCGGCCGGACCACAGTGACCGTCGACTTGCTGGATCCCCCCGCCATCGAGGATGCCGCGACGATCAGCATGGCCACCGCCAGCCGGACCATCGTCGAGGGCGGTACCGCAACCGACGTTCACGCCACGACGGCCACCGCCTACCTCGGCGAACACGTCGCGTTCGTCACCGTCGTCACCGACCCAGGCTCCGGCCCGTCAGAGCTGCCGCCGGATTTCGCGTCGACATTTCTCACCCAAACCGTCGCGGCGTTACGCGGCTGAGTCACCTCGATTCGGTACATTGCGCGGGTGCGGTTGCCGCGGATGCTGCTCGCGTTGGCGGGCATTGTGGGTGTCGCGCTGATTGGCGGCTGCTCAACCGACACGGCGACCGGCGTGTCGGCCGCACCCACACCCCCTACGGTTGACATCAGCAAGGTCTTGTCGGTGCAGTCGAAGTTCGGCCCGTCGTTTACCGTCCGGACTATCGGCAAGACCGCGATCGATCCAAAGTTGTTGTCGCCAATGCAGTTTCACCAGGGTCTGACGTGGACGCCGGCCGACTGCGCCCAGTACGCGTGGATGCTGCCTGCCGGATTGCAGGGCAACATCGCCTCGGTGACCGCTGAGGGAGAGGGAAACCGGTTCATCGCGATGGCGATTGAAACGTCGGAACGCGTGGGCTTCAACCCCGACTCCGCCGACAAGTGCGGCCATGTCACGTTCACCGCTCCGGAAATGCGTGGTGCCGTCGACGTCATCGACGCGCCCCGCATCGAGGGCGCGCAGACTCTGGGCAAACACCGTCAGCTTCAGACCGCCGCCGCGTCGGGTGAGCTGTACACCTACGTCGCGTATCTGGGCGACTACCTCGTCGTCGTCACCGCCAATCCGTTGCTCGCCGCGAATCAGCCGGTGCCAGCCGTGAATGTGCAACGCGCGCAACAACTCTTGATCGACTCGGTTGCGGCGGTTCGCGGCTAACGCACGCCGCGGGGGCGGAACTGGATGCTGATCCGCTGCCCGCACGGTTTGCCCGTCTTCGGTACCGAGTGCTCCCACGTGCGCTGGCATGACCCGCCCATCACCAGCAGATCGCCGTGCGCCTGCGGCAGGCGCAGCGAGGGTCCGCCGCCTGTGGGTCTCAGCGCCAGGACGCGGGTGGCGCCGAGGCTGACGATCGCGACCATCGTGTCTTCCTTAAGGCCGCGGCCGATCCTGTCGCCGTGCCAGGCGACGCTGTCGTTGCCATCGCGGTACAGGCAGAGGCCCGCTGTGGTGAACGGCTCGCCAAGCTCGTCGGCGTAGGTGTCGTTGAGACGGTCACGCAGTTCGGCGATGTGCGGGTGAGGGGCCGGCTCGGTTTCGAGATCGTGGAAGCTGAGCAGCCGCGGCACGTCGACGACGCGGTCGTACATCGGGCGCCGTTCCGCGCGCCACGGCATGGTGGCCAGCAGCTCGTCGAACAGGCAGTCCTCGTCGTGCAGCCAGCCCGAACAGACGTCGACCCACGCGCCGTCGCCGAGCATTCGGCGGTCGGCATGCTCGAAGAGCGCACCCTGGAGCGCGTACGTCATTTCGCCAGTTTATCGCACGCGTGTTCGATCAGAGCCGGACGGCGCCTGGCCCCTGCTCGGCGAGCACGTCGCCGGGGTTGGACAACGCGCAGCTGCGCAGGCTCAGGCAGCCGCAGCCGATGCAGTCGGCGAGATTGTCGCGAAGCCGCTGCAGGTGCAGGATGCGGTCGTCGAGGTCCTGGCGCCAGCCCGCGGACAGCTTCGCCCAGTCCCGGCTCGTCGGCACCCGCTCGGTGGGCAAGGTGGCCAGGGCTTGGCGGACCTTCGCCAGCGGAATGCCCAGCCGCTGCGACATACGGATGAACGCTACTCGGCGCAACGTCTCGCGGGCGTAGCGGCGCTGATTGCCCGACGTGCGCCGGCTGCTGATCAGCCCTTCGCGCTCGTAGAAGTGCAGGGCCGAGATCGCTACGCCGCTGCGGTGGGCGAGCTCGCCGGGAGTGAGCTCATGGTCGTCCATCACCTCAACCATAGTTGAGGGGTTAACGTGCTATCCGTGGCTTTGGGTGTGAACTCCGAGGTTGGAACGCTGCGCGCGGTGATCCTGCACCGGCCGGGTCCAGAACTGCAGCGGTTGACGCCAGGCAACAACGACGCGCTGCTGTTCGACGGGCTGCCGTGGGTGTCGCGCGCGCAGGAGGAGCACGACACGTTCGCCTCGCTGCTGCGGTCACGCGGTGTCGAGGTCATGCTGCTGGCCGACCTGTTGACGGAGGCGCTGTCGAGTGGGGCCGCCCGGATGCACGGGATTGCCGCCGCTGTCGACGCCCGACGTCTCGGACACCCACTGGCACAAGAACTTTCAGAGTATCTGCGCGGCCTGGATCCTGACGCGCTGGCGCGGGTGCTGATGGCCGGGATGACGTTCACCGAGCTGCCGTTCAGCGCGTCCGCGGAACTGTCGCTGGTGCGTCGGATGCATCACGGGGCGGACTTCGTCATCGACCCGCTGCCCAATTTGATGTTCACGCGGGACTCGTCGATATGGATCGGCCCCCGGGTGGCGATTACGTCGTTGGCGCTGCCGGCGCGGGTGCGGGAGACGTCGTTGACCGACATCATCTACGCGCACCACCCGCGGTTCACCGGGGTGCGGCGCGCCTACGAGTCGCACACGGCGCCGGTGGAGGGCGGCGATGTCCTGCTGCTGGCGGCGGGCGTGATCGCGGTCGGCGTCGGCGAACGCACCACGCCGGCGGGCGCAGAAGCGTTGGCGCGCAGCCTGTTCGACGATGACCTGGCCCATACGGTGCTGGCCGTACCGATCGCGCAGGAGCGGGCGCAGATGCATCTGGACACCGTCTGCACGATGGTGGACGTCGACGCGGTGGTGATGTATCCGAACGTCGTCGACACGCTGTCCGCGTTCACGATCACCCGGACGCCTTCGGGCGTTCGGATCGCCGATGCCGAGTCGTTCGTCTCTGCCGCGGCCAAGGCGATGGGCATCGACCGGCTGCGCGTGATCGACACGGGCCTGGACCCGGTGACGGCCGAACGCGAGCAGTGGGACGACGGCAACAACACACTGGCGCTGGAACCGGGTGTCGTCGTGGCGTATGAACGCAATGTGGAAACCAATTCGCGCCTGGAGGATTCCGGCGTCGAAGTGCTGCCGATCGCAGCCTCCGAGCTGGGTACCGGCCGCGGCGGCCCACGGTGTATGTCGTGTCCGGCAGCCAGGGACCCGCTATGAGGTTGATGCGCTTGTCCGGTGTCGGTCTGCTGCTGGCGGCCCTGCTCGGGGTGAGCGCGCCTGGTGTCGCGGTGGCCTGCGCGTGCGGCGGAGTGGTCAGCCCAGACCTTGGCACGCGGACCGCCGACGAAGAGGCGCTCGTGGCGATGGACGGCGGCACCGAGACCATCGTGATGCGGCTGAATCTGCAGTCGTCGGCCGACAACGCCGCTCTCATTATGCCGACGCCTTCGCCGGCGTCCGTCACGCTCACCACCCCGTCGCTGTTTGGCGAACTGGCCGCGCTGTCGGCGCCGAGGGTCGCGACCCGGCGGCATTGGAAGTTGAGCCTCCCGTTCTTGGTGGGGGCTTCGAGCCGATCGGCGCCGCCGACGGTGTTGGAGCAGGTGCAGTTGGGGCCGCTGGAGGCGACCACATTGACCGGTGGCGACGTCTCAGGTGTGCAGCAGTGGCTGGAATCCCACGGCTACACGATGCGACCGGAAGTCGTTACGCAGCTGGAGCCTTACTTGCACCAGGGGTGGTCGTTCGTCGCGATGCGGCTCACGAGCGACGTCGCGCTCGACGGGCAGCTGGCGCCGGTGAAGCTGGAGTTCGCCTCGGACCGGCTGGTCTATCCGATGCGGATGTCTGCGGCGGCGAGGAACCCGCAGCGCGTCGTGGTGTACACGTTGGGCCAGCATCGGATGCAGCGCAACGATGCCGACGTCGCCAAGCAGCACGTCGACATCGAGTACGCGGGCTCGATCGCCGGTCGCTGGCATGACCAAGCGCTGGCCGAATTAGCTTCTGGCCGAACATTTCTCACCAAGTTCGCGGTGGACATCAGCAATCCGAGCGCGATCACGTCGGACTTCGAGTTCAGTGCGGCACCCAACGACGACCCGTACCAGCAAGTGATCTACCGAGATGAAGACGTGGACGTCACACCATTCGTGCTCCTCGGTGGGTTGCTGTTGGTTGTCGCTGTCGTGGCTATCGTCGCTGTGGTGCTCATCCTCCTCTTGCGCCGAAACCGAATTCCAGGTCGTTAGCTGGCTCGTTTCACAGCCCTGGCTTCACTTTCGCTGATGGCCCAAGCGGTTCGAACCCGGTCGAGGATGTCCGCGGGCTGGTCGCCGGCGATCACTCGGATGTTGTTCCAGCCTTTGCGTTGGACGTTTTCTGCTCGACGAATGTCTTTGCGGTACTGCACTGGATCAGTCCGATGGTGCTCGCCGTCGTACTCCGCGGAGACCATGACGTCTTCCCACCCCATATCAAGAAAGGCGAACGCGTAGCCGTCGTCGTCGAGCACCGGTATCTGCGTCTGCGGCCGAGGAAATCCCGCGTCGATGAACAGCAGCCGCAGCCGTGTTTCTTGCGGCGATTGGGCGCCGGCGTCCATCAGGTCGATGGCAGTCTTGAACCGCCGCACACCGCGCGCCCCTTTGTAACGAATAGCCAACGGCAGCAAGTCATCTGCGGTGATTCCGGTGGCGCGGGCGAGCGCGTCCAGGTGTGCGACCGCGGCGTCTCGGGGGAGGAATCTGCCGAGGTCGAACGCCGTGCGTTGTGGCGTCGCGACTGCCATGCCGTGGCGTTCCAAGACCTCATCACGAGCGATTCGCTCTGTGCGAGTGATGATGCCGCTCGGCGGCCGGTTGTTCGATGTGAGCAATTCGATCGGCGAGGACTCGTTGACCCACAGCGCGCCGTGCAGCGCCGCGGCGGCACGGCCCGTGATCACGGCCTTGCGCTTCGACCACAGCCACGCCCCAACGGTCCTCGTTCGTAGTGAGACCTGGTCCCCGGACGGCACGTGCACGTCCGGAAAGATCGGCCGGTAGTTCCATCGCAATCGACCGCGGCTGATGGCCCCCGAGGCGACGGACTCTGATGCGCGAAAGACCTCCCCCACGGGTGCTATCGTCGTCGACCCCGCCGCAGCGTCGTCGAGAATGAAATCAGGGCTGTGGATAACACAAAGTCACGACCTGGAATTCGGTTTCGGCGCAAATCCGGGCCGGCGCAAAGGCCGCCGGCGCTACCGCCAGCTGGGCAGCCAGATCTCCATGTTCCACGTCGCCTGAGATATCGGGATGCCCGTCAGCACCGGGAACAGCCACGCGAAGTTGGCGATCACCAGTGCGACATAGAAACTCGCGACGAGTAGCCCGAGCGTTCGTCGTTCTCGCGACTGTCCCGGCTGGTACAGCATGTCGCCGAGAATCAGCGCGATCATGATCACCAGGAACGGAGCCATCGGCGCGGCGTAGAAGAAGTACATCTGCCTGCCGATGTCGGCGAACCACGGCAGCCACCCCGCGCAATAGCCCACCAGCGCGGCCGCATACCGCCAGTCGCGCTTGACCGCGGCCCGCCACAACGCCCACAGCAGCACCGGAAGCGCGATCCACCACATCGCCGGCGTGCCGACAAGCATCACCGCCTTGACGCACGACTGTTCGCCGCAGCCGGGAACGTTCTGTTGGTCGATCGCGTAGAGGACGGGCCGCAGCGACATCGGCCACGTCCACGGCTTGCTTTCCCACGGGTGGTGGTTGCCCGCGGCGTTGGTCAGCCCGGCGTGAAAGTTGTAGGCGCCGTAGGTGTAATGCCACAGGGAGCGGACCGCGTCCGGCAGCAGCCCGCCCGGGCCGATCGAGCGCCCGACCTCGTAGCGGTTGACCGCCGTCTCGGACGCGAACCACGGCGCGTAGGACGCCAGGTACACCGCGAACGGAATGATCACCATCGCGTAGAACGTCGGCCCGGTGTCGCGGCGCAGCACGCCCAGCCATGGCCGCGGCACCTGGTACTGCCGGCGCGCCGCCACGTCGAACGCCAGCGACATCGCGGCGAAGAACACGATGAAGTACAGCCCGGACCACTTGGTGGCGAACGCCATTCCCAGCAGCACGCCCGCGCCGAAGCGCCACCACCGCACGCCCAGCCTTGGCCCCCAACTGGTTTCGGCGATGCGGCCCTCCGCGAAGGCGACCTGCATGCGCTCGCGCATCTGGTCGCGGTCGACGATCAGCGCGCCGAACGCCGCCACCACGAACACCGTCAAGAAGCCGTCGAGCAGGGCGGTGCGCGCGGTCACGAAGCTGACCCCGTCGGCGATGATCAGCAATCCCGCGATGCCGCCCACCAACGTCGAACGGCTCAGCCGCCGCGCAATCCGCGCTACCAGTATGACGAGCACGAACCCTGCGAACGCGCCGCTGAACCGCCAGCCCAAGCCGTTGTAACCGAATATCGCTTCGCCGATCGCAATCAGCATCTTGCCCATCGGCGGGTGCACGACGAGGCCGAAGCCCGGGTTGTCCTCCACGCCGCCGTTGGAGAGCATCTGCCACGCCTGCGGCACGTAGTGCTTCTCGTCGAAGATCGGCGTCCCGGCGTCGGTGGGATACGACACGCTGATGAAGCGGGTGATGCCCGCCAGGGCCGCGACGACGGCCGTCATCGCCCACCCCTGCAGCCGGTCGGTCGGCCCGAAGTCGGCCACCGGCACGTGAGGACCGGGGCTGATCATCGGGACGTCGCGCTCCTGGGTGCGCGGTTCGACGTCGGCAACCGTCACAACGGCGATCGTAGGCTGTCGCCATGGGTGGTCGGTTGTTGCTGGGCGCGACGCCGCTGGGCCAGCCGTCCGACGCGTCCGCGCGGCTGGTGTCCGCGCTGGGCTCGGTGGACGTCGTCGCAGCGGAAGACACCCGCCGCGTGCGCACGTTGGCCAGTGCGCTCGGTGTCCGGATTCCCGGCAAGGTGCTGAGCCTGTTCGACCAGAACGAAGCGGCCCGGGTGCCGACGCTGGTCGCCGACATGAAGGCCGGTGCCACCGTGCTGGCGGTCACCGACGCCGGCATGCCGTTGGTCAGCGATCCCGGCTACCGGCTGGTGACGGCGTGCATCGTTGAAGGAATCCCCGTGACGTGCCTGCCCGGCCCGTCGGCGGTGACCACGGCGCTGGCTGTGTCCGGGCTGCCGTCCGAGAGGTTTTGCTTCGAAGGCTTCGCGCCGCGCAAGCGGTCGGCGCGGCGCGCGTGGCTTGCGACGCTGGTCGCCGAGCAGCGCACGTGCGTGTTCTTCGAATCGCCACGCCGGCTCGCGGCGTGCCTGGGCGACGCGGCCGAAGAACTCGGCGCGGACCGGCGAGCGGTGGTGTGTCGCGAGCTGACCAAAGTGCACGAGGAAGTGGTACGCGGCTCGCTCGGGGAATTGGCGGATTGGGCCGCGGCTGGCGTGCTGGGCGAGATCACGGTCGTGCTGGCGGGTGCGCAACCGCGGGCGGACGTCGTGGCTTTGGTCGCCGAAGTGCAAGCGTTGGTGGATGCCGGCATGCGGGTGAAGGACGCGTGCGCGGAGGTGGTCGCGGCGAATCCCGGCGCGCCGTCGCGGCGTGAGCTTTACGATGCGGTGTTGCGCGCTCGGACCTAGCCCTTAGGAGCCTAGCGCCGAAATCTGCACCCTGGTCGTCCTCCGCCGAAAACCACAGCCCTGGTGCAGAACTCGGCGGAGATTGTGCCCTCGCAAAGGCAGCGGTTGACGTAGAGTCAGCGGCTATGGCGCTGCCGGCCCTCGTTCTGGTCCACGGCGGCGGGTTAGCCGCCGACTCCTGGGATCTCACCGTCGACGAAATCCATCGGCTGGCACCGGAGTTGACCGTGCTCGCTCTCGACATGCCAGAACGGCGGGGCAAGCCCGGAGACCTGAGAGAGCTGACGATCGCCGACTACGTCGACTCGCTCTTCGGCGATATCGAGACCGCCGGGCTGGACGACATCGTCATCGTTGGTCATTCGGTGGCTGGCGTCATGGTGCCAGGAGTTGTCACCAAGCTAGGAGCGGCGCGGGTGCGCGAGATGGTGCTAGCCGCCGCGTTCGTCCCGCCGGAAGGCGCCGCCATCGCGGACACGATCACTGGACCGGCGGCTCCTCTCGCGCGTCGCGGGGCAAAGACAGGCCGGATTCGCGAAACCCCAAAATGGTTGGTTAGATTCGCGTACCTGAACGGAGTTCCCCGGACGCGTCGCCGCTTCATGGCGGGCAAGCTGCACGCGGAGTCACCCCGCATCCTGGCGGAAAACGTCTCCCGCCAAGGCATGCCGGAAGAGGTTCCGCGCACCTGGATCCTCACCCTGCGCGACCGGGCACTCTCGGTCAGCTTGCAGCGCAAGGGCATCGACGCCATCGGCGGGGTGCAGACGCTGATCGAGATGGATACCTGTCACTGCATGATGGTCAGCGAGCCGGAACGACTGGCCGAGATCCTCGTCGAGCGTTGCCGGCTGCGATCCCGATGATCGGTGCCGCCTTGTGCAGGCACTCGTCCCACTCGTTGTCCGGATTCGAGTCGGCGGTGATGCCGCCGCCCACACCGAAGACGGCCGCTCCGCGCGCGTCGAACTCCACCGTCCGGATCGCCACGTTGAGTTCACACCCCGCGACGGGAGAAGCCAAACCAACTGTGCCGCAATACACTCCGCGGCGACGCGGCTCCCATTGCGACAAAAGGTGCCGTGCTCGGATTTTCGGTGTGCCGGTCACCGACGCGGGCGGGAACGTCGCGTCCAGCAGCGCGGCTATCGGCACCTCGACGGGCACCCGCGCCGACACCGTCGACACCAGATGCCACACCCCTGGGGCGGGCCGCACCGCTAGAAGTTCCGGCACGGTGACGGTTCCGGTGATTGCGACCCGGCTCAGGTCGTTGCGCACCAGGTCGACGATCATGATGTTCTCCGCGACGTCCTTGGCCGAGGCGCGCAGCGCCGACGGGTCCGCATGCCGCGGCAGTGTGCCCTTGATCGGACTCGACGTCACCGTCTCGGCGTGACGCCGCAGAAACAGCTCCGGGGACAACGACGCCACCGCGCCCCAGTCGCCGGCGACGAACGCGGCACGGGCCGGTGCGGTTCTGGCGACGGCGTCGGCGAAGAAGTCGACGGGTGCGCCGTCGAGTCTGCCGACGAACTGCGTGCACACGCACGCCTGGTAAATCTCACCCGCCCCAATTGCTTCCAGGCACTCCAGCACCCCGGCCCGGTGTGCGTCGCGGTCGGCGGCATCCCATTCGACTTCGCTGTGCCGCAGTGCGACAGGCGAACGCAGCGCGTCGGCGATCCAGGCCGGAAGACTTGCGCCGGAAAGGCTTTCGTACCACCACTGCCCGTCGGCGTCTTGGCGCAGCACACAGTCCGACCAACCGCCGGCCGCCTCCGGAATTCGCGCGCCGAGCCCATCGCCCCCGGCGTCGGGATACGACAGATACCCGAACCACCCACCGCCGACCACACCGGTATCGCAGGAGCCCGGGGGCACGGCGAATACCTCGTCGACACCGACCGGCGCGGCCGTCACCGACGGGGCGACGATGGCACCGGAGCCGAACCAGTCGCCGACGAGAGCCGCTGGGCTGCCGAGGCCCCGTTCGGCCGCGGCATTGGCGACGGCACGCAGCATCGTAGGCGCATCGCCCAGGTGGTCCAGCCGTTCGATCCGCACGGAGCAAGCCTGACGTGTTGCGCGAGCAGACGCAAAAGCGCCCGGCACCGCCGGGAATTCACTCTTCTGGGCGACTGCCTTTGTGCCCACCGCCGAGCGACAGCAGCGTTTCCCCAGGTCGGAGTGCGTAACAAGAAGAGAGCGCTCAGCGACAACCGATGGCTGCAACGCAGGTCAGCGGGTGTCGCTACGAAGCTGGCAATTCGAACTGTCCCGCGAAAGGCGTGCCGGCTGCTAACCGCGCGCGTTAGCGGCTGATCTCCCGGCGAACGTCGATGCCCGCCAGCTTCTCGGGGTTGCGGATCGCGTAGAAGTTGACGATCTTGCCGTCGGCCACCTCGACCGTGATCACCAGGTCGATGCTCTCGCCGCGGTACACCAGCACTGCGGGTGCGCTGTTACAGGTCGCCAGCTCGATCCGCACGTTCGGGATGCGTTGTCCGATGCGCATGATCCCGACGATCGCGCCGGCCACCTTCTTGGCGCCGACTATCGGCCGGCGCGAGGCGGTCACCTTGCCTCCGCCGTCAGCGGTCCATGTCACGTCGGGTGCCAGCATCTCGAGCAACGCATCGACGTCACCGCTGGCGGCCGCGGCCAGGAACTGCGCAGTGATCTGCTCGCTTCGCTGCGGATCCACCGGCTCGAACCGCTTGCGCCGGGACTGCACGTGAGCCCGCGCTCGGTGTGCGATCTGACGGACGGTCGCCACGGATTTGCCTACCGCAGAAGCGATCTCGTCGTAGTCGAACGCGAATACCTCGCGTAGCACGAAAACCGCACGTTCGTCGGGACCCAGGGTCTCCAGCACCACCAGCATCGCCATCGACACCGACTCGGCCAGCACCACGTCGGCCGCCGGGTCCTGCTCGTCGAGCAGCAGCGGCTCGGGCAGCCACGGCCCGACGTACTCCTCGCGGCGACGGGCGCCGGCGCGCCGTGCATTGAGCGCCTGCCGTGTGACCAGTTGCGCGAGGTAGGACTTGGTGTCGCGGACAGTGGCCAGGTCCACTTGCGCCCACCGAAGGTAGCTGTCCTGCAGCACGTCGTCGGATTCGGTTGCGGAGCCAAGGATTTCGTAGGCGATCGTGAACAGCAGCGGGCGCAGATGCGTAAACCGCTCGGCGTGTTCGGGGGCCTGGGTCATGAAACGGGCACCGGTTCACGCGTAGCGCGCTTGCCGCCGCGCAGCCAGTAGTAGGACCCGGGCTTGCGGCCCTCCCGAGCGATCGACCAGACGGTGCCGCGGCAGATGAACTCCTTGATCCGCGCAGCGGCCCGGCCACCGATGTAGAACCGGGTCGGCGTGTCGTCGGTATGAGAGATCTGCACGGTGCCCGCGTGCCGGCCCACGCTGATGCATTGCCCGACGAACGCCTGGCTCAGCACCGCGGGCTGCTCGCCGGCGATGCGTGACAGCACCGTGTCGGCGGCCTGGGCGCCGAGCGGCCCCGCGGCCTGACAGCTCATCCGCAGTGGCTGGCCCGACGGTGCCGCGGCGTCACCGGCCGCGACGACGCGCTCGTCGTCGACGCTGGTCAGCGTCTCGTCCGTGAGCAACCTGCCAACCGCGTCGGTTGTCAGCCCGCTGCGCGCCGCCAAGTCCGGGACACCGAACCCCGCGGTCCAGATCGTCACCGCGCTGGGCAGTTCGGCACCGTCGGACATCACCACCGCGTCTTCTCGCACTTCGGTGACCGTACCTTCCACGACCCGCACGCCGAGGCGGGCGAGCTGACGG